>JAZUEO010000053.1:0-5345 GCA_045640205.1 Candidatus Coprenecus sp.
ATAGGCATTTTTACCATAGGCAGCGGGTATGCTATGGTGCCGCTTATCCAGAGGGAGGTGGTGGACAGGCGGAAATGGTTCACTGAAAATGAATTTCTCGATCAGTTCGCTCTGGCTCAGTCATCACCCGGTCCCTTCGCTCTCAACACCGCTGTTTTCGTGGGCTATAAAATGAAAGGATTCAGTGGAGCGCTATGCGCAATGTTAGGGGTAATTCTTCCTTCTTTCTTCATAATGCTGCTGATAGCTTTGTATCTGAACGGTATTCGTGAAAATCGATGGGTGAATGCGGCTTTTGAGGGTATGAGACCCGCTGTGCTCGCTCTGATAGCCGTCCCTTTCGTGAGGTATCTTTCTGGAATGAAATGGTGGGGGTGGGGGCTGGCGTTGACGGTGGCGGCAGTGATATGGGCCGTGGGTGTCTCTCCGGTTTATCTTATTCTCGGAGCCGGGGCTGCCGGTGTACTGCTGGCTTTCTGCAGAAGAAAATGAATCATAATCCGATAAGAAGTTATGATATATCTGGAACTGCTTCTGTCATATTTGAAAATCGGTTTCTTCGGATTCGGTGGGGGATATGCCATGCTGTCACTTATTTCAGATGAAATAGTGCTTAAGCACGGGTGGCTGACCGCCGCTCAGTTCACTGATATCATAGCGGTGTCACAGATGACACCCGGTCCCATCGCCATCAATTGTGCCACTTATGTGGGGTATCTTGTGACTGGAAGTGTCTGGGGTTCGGTATTGACGACTTTTGCCGTGTCTCTGCCTCCCATTACCATTATGTTGTTTGTCTGTATGTTCTATCTCCGTGTCCGGAATAATGTTTACGTGAAGGAGGCTCTCGCGTTGATAAAACCCGTTACCGTCGGGATGATAGGGGCGGCTGCACTGATGCTTTGCAACAGACAGACTTTTCCGGGTGGATGGTTTTCCTATGCATTGTTCTCCGGTGCTTTTATCGCTTCCTGGCAGAGAACACATCCGATAGCTATAATTCTGGTAGCGGCCGTTGCCGGAATGCTTGCTGAACTGGTTAAGAATCTTTTTTGAAACACTTGACGATTTTGCGTTTGTGAGCATATTTGTTACTTTTGCCGAAACTATAACAGAACTATTGATATTATGAAGACTATACGTACTGCAGTTATTCTTATGATGTTGGCCTTTTCGTTGACGAGTTGTGATTTTTTCCGTTCATTGGTAGGAAAACCGACTTCTGCGGAATTGGAACAGATGAGAATGGAAGTACTGAAAAAGGCCGAACGGGAACGTTTTGTGGCCGATTCCATCAAAGCCGCCGAAGAAGCTGCGCGGATGGCGTCTCAGAGTGCTGAACTTCCTATGGTGGCAGAGGGTGATCCACGGTTCCACGTTATTGTGGGATGTTTCAAAATTCAGGATAATGCCAATAATCTGCGTCAAATCCTTACCAAAGACGGATATAGTCCGAAGAAAATAGTCTTCAAGAGCGGATATGATGCAGTCAGCCTGTTTCAATCGGATGATTTCGAGCAGGCTATGCGTGCTTTGTGGAACTTCAAGGAATCCCCATACTGTCCTGAAGACATTTGGATATATGATATGAAAAACAAACTGCACGAATAATATAATTCTATGAAAATCACTGCATTTACGAATAAGCACATAGAACTTGGAGCCAAGATGGTTCCATTCGCAGGCTTCAATATGCCTGTAGAATATTTCGGAATCAATGCGGAACACCAGACTGTCCGCGATGGTGTGGGAGTATTCGATGTATCTCATATGGGTGAAATCTGGGTCAAGGGACCCAATGCATTGAAATTCATCCAGTATGTATCATCAAATGACGCTTCCGTTCTGTATGACGGGAAAGTTCAGTACGCTTGCTTTCCCAATGGAAAGGGCGGCATAGTGGATGACTTTCTGACATATAAGATAGATGATGTCACTTATCTTCTGGTTGTCAATGCCGCCAATACCGATAAGGATTGGAATCATCTCTGCGCCATTGCCCCAAAATTCGGACTTGCCCCGGGAAAGGAACTCTACAATGCTTCCGATGAAATCTGCCAGTTGGCTGTTCAGGGACCGAAGGCCATCGAAGCGATGCAGAAACTTACTGACGTGGATGTAATGTCGATGGAATACTATACTTTCAAGAAATTGAAACTTGCCGGCATCGACGTCATTTTTTCCATAACCGGATATACCGGAGCCGGAGGGTGTGAAATCTATGCGGCCAACGAAGATGCCGATGCACTTTGGAATGCGGTGTTCGGGGCGGGAGAAGAGTTCGGAATCAAGGCCATCGGATTGGGCGCACGTGATACGCTTCGTTTGGAAATGGGATTCTGTCTCTACGGCAATGATATTGATGATACCACGTCTCCGATAGAAGCCGGACTGGGTTGGGTAACCAAGTTCAATGACGTGAAAGGTGATTTCATCGATTGTGAATTTCTCAGAAAGCAGAAGGCGGAAGGCGTTACTCGTAAACTTGTGGCTTTTGAACTGGTTGACAGGGGAGTTCCCCGTCACGGTTACGAGGTGTGTGATGCCCAAGGCACTGTAATAGGTCACGTGACCTCAGGAACTATGTCTCCTTCGATGCGCAAACCTATCGGGATGGCATACGTAAACGCTCCTTTCTTCAAGATGGACAGTGAAATATTCATCAAGGTCAGGGACAGACTTCTCAAGGCGAAAGTCGTAAAGGCTCCATTCTATAAAAAATAAATCACGGAGGGCCGCACTGCTGCGGCCCGTTTTTTGTCCGGCTTTAGAAGCTGTTTAAATTTAATGACTCTCATTTCTTATGCATCTTTTTCGTGTATTTGCGCTTTCAATTCGGTCACATACCCACCGGTATGCTCCCTCATTTCAAGCACAAATCCTTCAAAAAATCTGCTATAATAAATTTCGGTAATCAAATTTAAACAGCTTCTTAGAATCTGACTGTATGAAACGAATATCGCTTTTTTTCTCCGTCATTCTTGTTTCCTTCTGCCATCTGGCGGCACAGGAGACTGATTGTCCCCGTCGCTTGCGGGAGAGTGTGGAATACCTCACGTCCGATAAACTGGCCGGACGCAAGGCGGGAACAGATGGGGAACTTGCAGCGGCTCGATACGTTTATGACCGCTTCGAGGAAGCCGGACTGGTAATGCTCTCCGACCGGAACGGACAGGATTTCACGATAGTTTCTGAGAAGGGAGAAAGCATTGTTTCACGTAATGTAGTGGGTATCGTGGAAGGCTATGACCCTGAACTGAAAAACGAATTCATAGTAGTGGGGGCGAATATAGACCATGTGGGTACGAATGTAATCAATCGTGACGGGAAAGAGGAATTCCAGATAATGCCGGGTGCAGACAACAATGCCTCCGGAGTCGCCTGTCTCATCGAACTGGCCCGCAGGGTGGCGGCTTCGTCATTCGCATTCAGAAGGTCGGTCGTCTTCGTCGGTTTCGGAGCGGGGAGAGAGGGCTTTGCCGGAGCATGGTATTTCGTCAACCGGAGTTTCGAAGATATTGACAAGGTCTCTATGATGCTGAATCTGAATATGGTTGGGAGGCTTGGAAATGACTCGCCGCTGTCTTATTGCACGGCAGTGCCAAATTCCGAGCTGACATATCTGATGGGTGAAGTGTGCAGGGATCTGTTGATTCCACCTCTGGCTCAGGTTAGCGGGGAACTTCCCTCTGCCGATTATCTGGCTTTCTACGACAAGAACCTTCCTGTGATGATGCTCAATACAGGCATTCATCCTGAAATGTATTCGACGCGGGACGAGGCTTCCACTCTGAATTACGACGGTATGGAAATGGTCTGTGAATTTTCTTTCGATTTGATGTTGAAGGCCGCTGCGATGGACAAGAAAATAGTCAGAACCTACACCGCATCTTCCATTGATGAAGTTTCTGCAGAGGAAGTATCATCGGACAAGATATGGTCTCCGTACGAAGTGGACCGCGCTCCACAATTCTATCATTCGGATGAAAGGGCATTCTTGCAGAAATGGGTATATGTGTATCTTCATTATCCTGAAACGGCGCTTTCAAAAGGAGTTCAGGGAAGGGTGATAGTGGAATTCGTCGTGGAGAAAGACGGTTCCGTTACCAATGTCACCGCCACCAAGTATCCTGATTCGGATTTGGCTGATGAAGCGGAGAAAGTGGTGAGCGCTTCCCCTAAATGGAAACCTGCTCTTCTGGGTAAGGAAAAAGTGCGGGTAAAGATGTCGGTGCCTGTGGAATTCAAATTGAAAAAGAGATGAGTCTTCTTTCCTGACTGCCCGGAAAAATGTTATATTCGCGACTTGAATAAAGCGCGAATAGAAATGGAGTATAATTTCCTCGAAATTGAAAAGAAATGGCAGGCGTTCTGGGCTGCCAATCATACTTTCAAGACAGACAATAAGAGTGACAAACCCAAGTACTATGTACTGGATATGTTCCCTTATCCATCCGGTGCCGGGCTTCACGTCGGACATCCGCTCGGATACATAGCTTCAGATATTTACAGCAGATACAAGAGATTGAAAGGGTTCAATGTGCTTCATCCTATGGGATATGACGCTTTCGGCCTTCCTGCCGAGCAGTATGCCATTCAGACGGGGCAGCATCCGGAAATTACCACCGAACGGAATATAGCCCGTTACCGTCAGCAGATGGACCGCATAGGTTTTTCCTATGACTGGTCCCGTGAGGTGCGCACTTGTGATCCTGCTTATTACAAATGGACCCAGTGGGCATTCCTACAGATGTTCGGTCACTGGTATGACAGGGACAGCGACAAGGCCCAGCCGATAGAAATGCTTGTCGAACGCTTTGAAAAGGAGGGTAACGCTGCTGTGAATGCCGCGAGTGGCGCCGTGGATGTCTTTACTGCCGCTGAATGGAACGGTTTTTCAGAAGAAGTCAAGTCGGATATACTGATGCAGTACAGAATAGCATATCAGGGCGAGACTTCGGTGAACTGGTGTCCCGGTCTGGGAACAGTTTTGGCGAACGATGAGGTTAAGGAAGGGGTGTCAGTCCGTGGCGGCTTCCCGGTTGAACAGAAAAAAATGAAGCAGTGGCAGCTCCGTGTATCGGCTTATGCCGAGAGGCTGCTTGACGATATGGAGTCTCTCGATTGGACAGAATCCTTGAAAGAGATGCAGCGGAACTGGATAGGCCGTTCCCAGGGAGCGGAAATGAAATTTCACGTAAGCAACGGGTCTGGTGAATATGATATGACCATATTCACCACCAGGGCCGATACCATCTTCGGAGTAACTTTCATGGTTCTTGCTCCAGAGAGCGAGTGGGTGGAGGAATTGACCTCTCCGGAGCAGAAGGAAGCGGGGGAGGAAT
>JAZUEO010000054.1:0-2915 GCA_045640205.1 Candidatus Coprenecus sp.
GGATATCTCTTGAAAGGCTCCTGAACCAATTCATGCAGGCATCCCTTTGCAGGCTGCAGGCAATCCAGGAAAATCTGTTTCCTCTCGAAAATTCCTCTGAATCCGTATGCTCCGAATTCCTGAAGGAGGCGGACAAGAGAAATCAATCGGAATTTTTCAAGGAATTCATCCTTGTCAGCCTTCTGGTACTCCGCCAGTGCATCCAAATAAACATCAATCAATTCATCACGAATTTCCTTGGAGAAATGCGTCCCCGCATTCCAGAGGAATGACGCCAGGTCATACTGGATGGGACCTCTCCGTCCACCCTGAAAATCAATGAAATATGGCTCCCCATCCTTAATCATTACGTTTCGGGACTGGAAGTCCCTGTACATAAATGTCTCGCCTATCCCTTCCAGCGAATCCTCAACCAACCTGTCAAAATCGTCCTGAAGCTTTATCTCATTGAACTCCATGCCAGTAAACTTCAGGAAATCATACTTGAAATAGTTCAGGTCAAAGTTGACCATCCTCCTGTTGAATTCCCTGTCGGGGAAACAGATTCCCCAGTCAAGTCCTTCCCCGGTCCTGAATTGAATAGAAGGCAGGCTTTCTATGGTCTTATGGAGCAGCCGCATTGCTTCAGGGCCGTATTTGCCAGATGCGATTGAGGGCTTCAGGAACTCAAACAGCTGATTGTCTCCAAGATCGTCCTGCAGATAGAACATCCCGTCCGGGCTTACGGCGAGTACTTCCGGAACATTAATCCCCTTTGCGGCCATCTGTCTGTCGATGGTGATAAAGGCATTGTTCTCAGTGGCATTTGTCCCGGCAACGCCTATTACAGTCCTGCCGTTACCGCTGATTCTATAATATTTTCTTGCACTTCCCGACAAAGGCAGAAGTGTCATTCCATCCGGCTCGGAGCCGAAGACAGAAACATATAATTTATTCAGTGCATCCATACTTCTACAAATTTAACTAAAATTGATTAATTTTGTATTTCGTACTTATGAAAGCGTTATCCGGAATATGGCTTCCAGCAGCTATGGCATTGATGGTCATAGGCGGTTCGGTCAGCGTCAAAGGATCTGCCTCTGTCCCTTCACACAGTGAGTCCAGAGACACTATCATTTATTCTGAACCCGGATACAAGCTTCACCGCAAGGGTAATTTTGACGTCTCGACAATCGCAGACAGCCTTCTGTCCGGAGCCGATGACAGCCTTCTTTTCGGTCCGCAGGTTGACACTACCCCTGTACTTACCGCCAGAGACACCATTTTCGCCCCGGACTCACTCAGAGACATAGACCCGTTCCGATACAAATACTATGTTGCTCTGGTGGATCAGCCGACAAGAAAGTTTATTATTGACTCTCTGATGCAGTCCCACGACACTCTGGTTGCCCACGAGATGTTCGAACTCGCATCCCTTGATTCTCTGGATGCGGTAAAGATAGATTCAGTATTCTGCGCAGATTCACTGGCAGCTGCCCGGGAAGCTTTCCTGCTGTGGTACAACTCGCTCGATCCAAAGGAACGTAAGAAGTATGACAGAGAGCAACGGGACATAATGAATATGGCCATTGCGGACTCTATCCGCATGGAAAAGGAAGAAAAGAAGGCTATCAAGGACAGTATCATAGAAAACACCCCGCGTATCCTGGAGACATTCGCATTGAAAGACACAATGCAGTATCAGAGGATAATCAGGTGGAACCTTGATCAGGATTTCCACAAGATGAATGTCAATATTCCGGACACGTCCTTCAATTACTATTTCTATGACTTCCCTTTCCAGCGGAAAGACGTCAATTCGACCTGGCTGGGTACGGCGGGATCTCCTGTCCAGTACTACAATTACTTCAACAGGGACAGTGACGAAGGTATAGATTTCTATGATGCCAACGAATCGTGGAGTTTCTCCCCGCGCACAATATGGCATTACAATTCGAAGACTCCATACACGGAAGCGGCTTATTGGGGCACGCTTCTGGCAAATACGAAGAAGGAATCGGACAATATTCATCTGTTCACCACACAGAATATCACGCCTGAATTCAACTTTTCGCTTCTGTACGACCGTTTCGGCACCGGAGGTATTCTGGAGAACGAAAATTCTTCAAACAAGACTTTCGCACCGGCCTTGAACTATCTCGGAAAGAAATATACTTTGCATGCGGGATATATATACAACAAGATTGTCCGTGGTGAAAACGGAGGAATGACAGACAAGGGGTATATCAGGGATACCCTTATCGAGTCGAGAGAGATCCCGGTCAACCTGAAAGATGCGTCTTCTACAATATACAAGAACACTTTCTTCCTTGACCAGCAGTTCTGCATTCCGTTCAATTTCATCGAAAAGGCAAAAGCCCGCAAGGACAGCACATACATTTACAACCCGGACTCCCTGTACAGGGACATCACAACCGCATATATCGGTCACAGCTCCGAATACTCTACATACCGGAGACTCTACACCGATAATATCACCACCGAGGAAGCCAGAAAGTTCTACCATGATGACGGAGTCACTTCCAGCAATGACTCACTGGGCGTCGCAAAACTGGAGAACAAGGTTTATCTCCGGTTGCAGCCTTGGTCCAGTGATGCCGTAGTCTCCAAGCTTGAAGCCGGGATCGGTGACCTTATGCTCAGATACTCCGACAGTTCCAGGGTCAACTACAATTCCCACTATACCGAAAATACCATATTCGCATACGCAGGAGTTGAAGGGCAAATCGGAAGACATATCGAGTGGGACGCCAAAGGAAAGCTGAATTTTGCAGGAGACAAAACCGGTGACTTCTACATAGGAGGCAACGCTCTATATAGGATATTCCCTTTCAGACGAGCAAAAGGCAGTCCGCTCAGTGTTTCGGCTCATTTTGAGACCAGCCTCAAAGAACCTTCATTCTACCAGAAAAGGA
>JAZUEO010000055.1:0-3200 GCA_045640205.1 Candidatus Coprenecus sp.
ATACCCTGCTGCCCGCTCCCTGTGATATCGAGGGATATGGAACTTATTCCATAATGAATCAGTTCCGACACAAGTTCCCCGCCGGACATATTGCCATACCCCAGCGAAAAAAAGAAACCGTCACCTACGGGTTCGGTCACATCATAGTCATACACGATATGGAAGCCATTGTCACAGAATATCCGCTTCATAGCAGTGGCCCGTTCGGAATAAACCTTGACATCCTGCAGAAAATCTATTTTCCCTTCACAGGCCAGGCGCATCATTTCAGCATACGCATACTGGGTAGAAGCAGTACAGCCGCTGGTAATCATATACAGAATCTCGGCTATGAACGTACTTCCGAAAACTCCCGCATCCTGATAACGTTCGGCCAGAGCCGGATATTGCGTATCGAAAAGATTTTCGCTGACGCAGACAAAAGCCATCCGCTGCCCGGCATAGCTGAATATTTTCGAAGAGGAAAGCATAAGTATGTAACGGTCAGTGTATTTGGCGACAGTAGGAAGAAACTGTTTCGAGTAGGGATGTCCGAAATCGTGACGGTAATCCATACAGAAATAGGCGAGGTCCTCCAGCACGACAGCATCATATTTGGTGGCCATCTCCCCGATGATACGCAGTTCCGAGTCCTCAAGGCAAATCCACGCCGGATTGTTCGGACTCGAATAAATGATGGCGGCTATGTCGCCCGATGACATTTCCTCCTCCAGCTTTGCACGAAGGGCTTCACCCCTGAACGGATAAATGTCGAACTGTTTCCATTGAATGCCCAGAATGCGGAGCTGTGACTTCTGGATGGGAAAGCCGGGGTCGATGAAAAGTACCTTGTCCTTCCCGGGTATGCGCTGGGTACAAGCTATGAATGCTCCGAACGAGCCGGCCACGGAGCCGGTGGTTGGGATGCAGGTTCTCGGGCTTGCATCTATATCAAGGAATGCTCTGATGAATTCCGCGGCAGCCTTTTTCACCTCAGGAACACCGGCAGCGGCAGGATACGAGGATGCAACCCCTCTGTCGAGGGCGGCTTTTTCCGCTTCCACTCCGAAGCGGTTTGGAGGAAGTGAGGGAGAGCCCTGATCCATCCTTATGAATGGTATGCCGGTTCTGCTTTCCAGTTCCTGTGAAAGCAAGACCATTTCCCCTATGGTGGCAGAAGCAAGGTCTGCGATATTATGTTTGGCGCAGGCCTCACGAACCTGCTCTTCGCTGAATAGTTTCATTTCGTTATTTTATGACAAATTCATCGGCATCCTTCCAAGCCGGGAATTTTTCCCTGAACACCCTGACTGCTTCGATATTGATATCCGCCGAAACGGACTCCTCCGCATCATCGCGACACTCGGCGATGGTGTGTCCCAGATGGTCTATTATGGCGGAAGCTCCTACATAATGCCCGCCCTCGTCATCTCCTACGCGGTTCGCCCCGATTACCCAGCACTGATTTTCGATGGCTCTGGCCCTGAGCAATGTACGCCAGACATATGTTCTCGGTTCAGGCCAGCTGGCTACATAGAGTATGGCATCATAATCACCTGTATTTCTGCTCCAAACAGGGAAACGCAGGTCGTAACACACCAGAAGAAGGAAGCGCACTCCTCTGAATTCCACTATCACTTTCCTGTCCCCAGCTGTGAATCGTTTGTCCTCACCGCTGTAAGTGAAAAGGTGATGCTTGTCACAGACTGTTATGCTGCCGTCCGGTTTGACGAAGTGGAAGCGATTGAAAAACTGTCCGTTCAGCCTGACAGCAATACTCCCTGCCACTGCGCAGTTCCGCGCCTTGGCGGTGGCTGCCATCCACTCCGGACCGATACCGTTTTCTTCTTCCGCACACCATTGCGGTTCCATAACAAAACCTGTGGTGAACATCTCCGGCAGCAGAATCAGGTCAGTCTCAGGCAACGCGGCAATGGCTTTCGAGAGACGGCTGATGTTCTCCTTCGGTTCAGCCCGCACTATATCAGTTTGCAATACCGTTACTTTCATTCCGCGAATATAGTAAATTAAATCGCGTGGAGACGACAAACTTCAATATTTCGACCACTTGGCACTCCCGCAGTGACTGGCGGAAGTGCCAACTTTTACCCTATCAGCCACTTGCCGAGGCGCGGGATTTTGTGAAGCAAGGTACACACTATGCCAACGGAGGCAAATGAGCAGACATCTGTCAGCAGAATCTGCACAGGAGTGGTCATCACCCCGAGGATGCCGGCCTCGCCGATGCCGAGGGCGCTACGGAAAAGTCCGGAGAAGAACAAGATGGCCATCATATGGCAGAGGTACATCCCGTAGCTGGCCTTCGAAAACGGAAGGACCACGCGGGAATAAAATCGCCCGCTGTGGCAGCATTTTCTGAAAAGAAGCACCCAACCGACAGTCATAAGCGCTACACCGACAGTATTGTAAAACCACGGAGTCTCCCATCCCACAGCAACGTCCGTCCCTCCACCTATGGGGAAATTCCCTCCATTGGCAAACAATCCACTGCCAGCATCCTCAAACACCCTTCTGAGGAAGCCGAAGAAACATATGGCAAATCCCGCCAGAAACGATGGAATCGCGACGGAAAGTGTTCTGCCCCAGCTCAGCTCGCCCACAAACCTGCGCAGATATAGCCCAAGAAGCATATACCCCACAAAGCCGCTGAGGTAGTAGAACACCCCGAACTCGTTCCAGCTGGCCTCACCCCAGAGCGGGAAATGCGCCGGCATCGGTATCCCGTCGGAACCATATACGCAAACGACATCGCCTCCCATTGCCCTTTCCCTTACGAAAGGAATGAGCATAGTCAGAAAGCACAGCAGCAGATACAGCTGCAATTCCTTCCTGCCGACCTTCTCCGCCCAAGGGGACAGCAGCGGCATCAGCACATACAGGCCAATGAGCATATACACAAACCACATATGCCCCGCCGCATAATTGAAATTGAGCAGAAGATTCTTGAAATTCAGCACCGGATTAGGATTAATGAGTGCGTAAACCACCGACCAGAAGGCGAAGGGAATCAGAATCCGGCCGGCACGCCTTCGCGCGAACTGGGATGCGCTGTAGTGCATCGGGAACAGAAGGTAACTTGACGCCACGACGAAAATCGGCACGCAGGCGCGTGCAAATGTGTCGAAAAATGACACCCAGAACGCATCTGAGCGGGTAAGAATCAGGGAACCGTCACCACCCAGATAAAATGGCTCGGTACT
>JAZUEO010000056.1:0-2714 GCA_045640205.1 Candidatus Coprenecus sp.
AAAAGACAAAGGCAAGTAAGACCAGACAGACAATAATTCTTTCCATATTCCGCAAAGATACGCTAAAAAGCTTTCATTCGTTCGTATGTTTCGTATCTTTGCTCCTATGAACAATTACATTACATCTTTTCCCATCTCCAGTTTCAGAGTAGACTGTCACAAGCGGCTAAAGCCATACGCATTTATGACTATGGCACAGGAGGTGGCAAATTTGAATGCATCTGCACTCGGGTGCGGATATTTCCATCTTCTGGAACATAACATCACCTGGGTTCTTTCCCGGATGAAAACAGAATATGTAAAATCTCCGATATTTCTTCAAGACACCGTAATGGAAACCTGGCACAAAGGAATGAATGGTCCGTTTTCCATAAGAGATTTCGAAGTACGTGATGCATCGACATCAGAGATTCTGGTCAGATGTACGACATCGTGGGTTCTCGTTGATTTGGACAGCCGTCACCTTGTCCGTATCGACAGATGTATCGGACCGTTATTGGAACAGACAGCCATAAAAAAAGATGCCATCGTCAAACCTGCCGGCAAAATCAAGCCATGGCCCGAAACAGCATTTGCCCTGTCACATAAAGTACTTTTTTCTGACATTGACTATAATATGCACGTGAATAACGCCAAGTACATGGAATGGGCTATAGATGCCATTGATGTCAGGGAAAGAGCAGTCACTTCCAAAGAAATAGCTTCATATGAAATCACCTTCAACAATGAAGCCCGAATGGAAGATACCATCGACATTTACATAGGGAACATTTCTGACAGACAGAAATATGTTGAGGGCCGCCGCGGAGATGAAATCATATTTCAAAGCATAATCAAATTACTGTAACGATACCGCTTTACAAGCCGAAATGGTAAGTACACAATCCGTCTGCCGGAGATGGAAGTACCTTTCCCATTTCATATCCGGCATTTTTCACACGTTCAGAAAGAATTTCTCTGAATACCATAGCGATTGAACCCACAAAAGCAAGTTTGGCGGAGCTTCTTCCATACGGAAAAATATTTCTGCTGAGGAATGCATCAAATGCATCCGAGACCAATGCACGACAGTACGGAAGGTCGGAATACCGACTGATAAGTGGTACAAATGAAGCCAGATAACCCGACGGACGTTCTCCCTTATAAACGTGATTGACGATATTCTCATATGTCAGTCCGTACTCATTCGAAAGAGCCGATCCGATGACATCAGGAACAAGTCCCTTTATATAATCCGATAACAGTAAACGTCCCATATAGGCACCACTACCTTCATCCCCCAGAACATAACCTCCGGCATTCACGTGAGCGATTATCTTTTCACCATTCCATTCACAACTGTTGGCTCCTGTTCCCAGAATGCACGCAATTCCAGAGGACGCTCCCAATACAGCTCTGGATGCACCCACCAAATCATTGTCAACGTGAATTTCTGCGTGAGAAAAAATCCCGGACAGAATTCCGGCTACTGTTTCACACTTCGAGACTGAGGTAAGTCCCGCACCATAATACCATACGACAGACACATCATCGAAAGAGATGTCCAATTCTGCAGCCATCGCACGATACGCATCAGATATATCGTTATCAGTACGATTGACCGAAAGATTTATACCGCCCGTAATCTTTTTACACGGATGAGAGTCTGAAGATACAAGACGCCAATCCGTTTTAGTCGCTCCAGCGTCTGCTATCAAATTCATTTCAACTTCAATTCTAATTCGGAAAGTATGGAACGGAGAAGAAGTGGCTTATTAGTGGTTATGGCGTCCACACCGAGTGCTATCATTTCCTCCATATCCTCTTTATTGTCAACAGTCCATACATTGACACTCATACCAAGTTTGTGAGCTTGCTCCACCCACTCCGGGTATTCTTTGAAGCGGGCATAATGATAATCGATGCCATTGATACCCATCTTATGCACTTCTTCGGGAGAAAGGTCTCCAGTCAGATACTGATTGGTATATTCAGGGTACAGTTCTGCCACCCTCATACAAGCCTTTTGATTAAAAGATATGAACATTGTTCTCTTTGGGGAATCCATTCCGTATCTCTTGAGAAGTTTCATAGTCTTCTCCACTATACCGTTTTCGGCATCCTTGAACTCAATGACGAGCTTTGTTAATGGGTATCCGGATGCGACAGAAAGATAATCATCAAGAAGTGGTCTCTTTTCTCCATTTGGAAGAAGATTTTTCGAAAAATCCTTATACTTGCACTCAGATATTTTCTTCCCGTTGATTTCGGAATCGTGGTTTACAATAATCTTCCCATTGCAAGTGATATGGATGTCCAATTCACATCCCCAGAAACCATTAATGGCAGCTTGATGTAATGAAGCAATGGAATTTTCACTGAAAGAAGTCGCATCCGTATTCCAGAACCCGCGATGGGCGACAATGGCGACTTGTCCGGTCCTGGCAGACTTATCAAAACAGAAATCCTTACAATATCCACAGTGACTCTGTGAAAAACAGCAGGCAGAGACCAAAAGGAAAAGGGATGTAAAGAAAATCTTCATACTAAATATAAGTTTTTTCCAATAATTTCATTATTCAAAGGTAATAAAAAAAACGAACCCCGGCAACCATCGGTCATCGGGGTTCGTAGAGGGCGGCGGTTACCTACTTTCCCACACGGGTTAGTGCAGTATCATCGGCACGAGTGCGTTTAACTTCTCTGTTTGGAATGGGAAGAGGGTGGGCCACACC
>JAZUEO010000057.1:0-6079 GCA_045640205.1 Candidatus Coprenecus sp.
GGCCTCCGACTTGTCATGAGCATGGATTATGTCAAATTCATCCTTGTGGTTCATCGCTATGGTAGCGCCCACCATGGCATACCTGGCCACCTCCTCCATAAGATTTGAACCGTATTTCCCGGAAAACCGGTATTTCTGACCGAATTTCATTTTAAAATTTTCGGCGTGTTCACATTGTTCTTTCTGAATCAGAGCGGAAAACTGCTCCGGAGAAAGATACGGAACCATATTGGACCCCACTCTCAAGAATTCGACTTTCCTGAGAAAATTCATGGAATCCACAGTTTCTTCCGTCACAGCTACGTCGGAGGCATTGATTATCTTCGTGAATGACTGGTCTTCATCACCTGAGGCTGAAGGCATTACAAAAAGAACGTCCACACCGCAATTGGCCAGTCCCCTGACCATTCCATAACAAGCAGTTCCCAAGCCACCGGATATGTGCGGCGGGAACTCCCACCCGAACATCAGAACTCTCATATTTCCTTCTCCTTATTGTTATTATTTGTCATACTTCGGTATCAAATACATAGCCCTCAGCAAACCGGCCGTGGCGGATGCAGATGCGATGGCTCCGTGAGGATGATGCGGAGGGTCCCCGTCATAAACTTCACTGATGGCCCCCACGCCGTGGACGGTAAGGTCATTCTCGAATTCATTCACCATCTGAATGGCATGCGTGACTGAAGCGGAGCCATACAGTTTCAATCTGGCCTCTATATAGAAAGGTAAAAGCCATACCCTCGTCGAGCCCTGATGGAAGGCGTGGTCCCTCTGATTCTGGTCTCCGTCATATACGCCCTGATAAAGTGGATTCTTGGGAGACAAAGTCCTTATGCCGCGCACCGTAAGCAGTTCACGCTTGCAGGCGTGCATAATCTGTGCCTTCACCTCCTCAGGAACAGGAGAATAATCGAGAGCACAAGCGAATATCTGATTCGGGCGGGTAAAAATATTCTGCCCGTTTTCATCCACATAATCCGCCAGATGCTGACGCTGTTCAACCCAAAAGAGATTCAGGAAATTCTCATCTATTCTATGACGTATATCCCTGAGGTTATGAAGTTTATGACTATCTCCGCCATATTTGGCCATCATCTCCGAGGCGAAAGCCACGGCATTATACCAAAAAGCATTGACCTCCACCTGAAAACCGCCGCGTTCAGTCACGGGATGACCATCCGAATCATACGCATTCATCCAGGTCATGGCCACTTCATTCATCTTGGCCCAGAGCATACCGTTCTCACTCATATGAACGCCCATTCTGGTTCCCGACACGAAACTGTCGATTATCTGAATCAGCAGCCCGCCGTATTTCTTCCACGCACCCTGTTCATCACCGGTAAAGTCTATATACTGCTGTATCACCCAAGTCAGCCATAAAGCCGCCTCTACCTGTCTCGAACCGTGCAGCAAAGCGTGCTGGTACGCTTTCAGCGAATCATCCAGAATATTCAGGAAAACCTTCACGTCACCGTGATTGAACAGAGTCAGACCCGGAAGAGAAACCATAGTATGTCTCAATCCCTTGGCAAGCCAGGTATATCCATTGTATATTTCCTTCCTCTTTTTCTGGTAAACGATAAAACGGTCTGCAGCCAGAGAAAGACATTCCCTATAATCATTGATGGGTTTTCTGGTTTTGAGTTCCCTGGCATATGTGGCGGAAAGCGCTTTGGAACTGACCGGCTGAGTAGAAATTGACACTACGACAGACTCCCCTTTCCTAATGGAGAATTCAAAATATCCCGGGCAGAACAGGTCTTCCTGGTTTTCAAACCCGCGTCTTTTCTCTTCCCTATATATCACGTTCCGGTACCAATCAGGACAAGAATGGAATTCATTGGAACGTGAGCACTGGATATTCAGTCTCGGGAAGCCATTGTACATACAGAAAGAAACACCGTTTTCGACCTCTGTGAAAGAAGTATCGGCATCATCGTTCTGATGTGTCAGTTCATGGATGCTCCTGTACGCAAGGAAAGGTTTCAACCTGATTAGAGTCGCGGAATTGGCTTCTACAAGTGTGTATTTAATCAATAGCTGCTCCCTGTTTCTAACGAACAGCATCGACTTCCTGAATATCAGTCCACCCACGCGATAAGTGGTACAGCATTCCGGATCCGCATCGAAATCGACGATATACTTGTGCCCACGAGGTTCATAATTGGTATCACCATAACAACGGATACCTAGATTGAACTCCTTATCGTGCTGTATCAGCGTCTCATCCATACCGGACAAGAGGACATAACGCTTGTCATCGAACCTTTCCAAAGGCAAGACGAAGAGTCCGTGATACTTTCTGGAATTACAACCGACTATGGTTGTATTGCAGTAACCACCAGTCCTGTTGGTAGCGAGTATTTCCCGCTGCAGGGAATATTCGAGATTCACCAACTCGGATTTATTAAACTTCAAATACGACATATCATTAAATTCCTTCTAACTTCTTTTTAAAACCAAAGCAGACCTGCAGGGAAGATATAACCGTAAAAAATCAGACATCTCCACCATCTCGGTAAAGTGCCTCACATTATCATCATTCCTCCCGAATCCCCCATAACACAACGCATCAGAATCCAGCACCACTTCATACCTTCCTGCCGGAACTCTGACGGAATAATCCGCAAAGGATTTCACCGGATTGAAATTCAGCGCAAAGATATACTTTCCACGCCTGAAAATCAAAATTTTCGAATTTTCGTCCGCTGACAGACAGACCGGTTTGCCTGCAAGTATATTACAACGACGGAACAGTTTTATCATCGCCCTGTCGAACTCCATCAAGGGTCTGTATCTGAGAAATGGATTTTCACATAACGACCACTGCCTCCTGGCATACTTGTAAGACCATCCGTTACCCTCCCTTGGAAAATCTATCCATTCAGGATGCCCGAACTCGTTTCCCATAAAGGTAAGATATCCGTCGCCTGAAGATGCGAGTGTCATCAGTCTTATCATCTTATGAAGGGCCACACCCCTGTCCACCACGGGATTCTTCGAGTCCAGATTCATCCCGGTATACATTTCGCTGTCCATCAGACGAAAAATTATGGTCTTGTCTCCCACCATAGCCTGGTCGTGACATTCCGCATAACTGACGGTCCTTTCATCCTGACGCTTGTTGGAGCACTCCCACCAGATTTCTCCCATCGACCAATCTTCATCCCTGCGCTCCTTTATCCATTTTATCCAATGGTCAGCCACACCCATACTCATCCTGTAATCGAATCCCACACCGCCATCGGATATGGAAGTGCCCAAGCCGGGAAGACCGCTGACATCTTCAGCTATGGTTATCGCGGCAGGATTCAGTTCGTGCACCAGCATATTGGCCAATGACAGATACTGTATGGCATCTTCATCCTGATTCCCGTCGAAATAACACGAATAATCTGTAAAATCCTTTCCGAGCCCGTGATTCCTGTAAATCATACTCGTCACCCCGTCAAAACGGAATCCGTCCAAGTGATATTCTTCCATCCAGAATTTGAGATTCGACAGCAGAAACGACCTGGTCACAGGACTGCCATAATCAAAGCATCTCGATTTCCACGCAGGATGACGTCCCCTGTCTCCGGAATGAAAATATGTATAATCCGTCCCGTCGAACAGGCTTAATCCCTCGGCTTCATTATCGACCGAATGGCTGTGAACGATATCCATAATCACCGCCATTCCCCTGCGATGCGCATCATCGACCAGAGCTTTGAATTCCTCCGGCGTACCGAATCTCGAACTGAGTGCGAAGAAATTCGAGACCTGATAGCCGAAACTCCCGTAATACGGATGTTCCTGAAGAGCCATTATCTGGATAACGTTATAGCCAAGAGATGCTATATGAGGCAGAACCTTACGCCTGAATTCCACGAAAGTACCCACCTTCTCCTCTTCACAGCTCATTCCGATATGTGTTTCGTATATGAAGGGATTACGCACTTTGGCAGCATACCCTCTTTTCCACATATATGGTTTTCCGGGCCTCCATATCTGGGCACAGAAGAGTTTCGTAACTTCATCCTGAACGCAGCGTGTGGCATAAGCGGGAATTCGTTCTCCTGCTCCCCCGGGCCATTCCATCCACCATTTATACAATGAGCCGTGAGGCAATAAATCCTCCCTGACTCTCAATTCCCAGTTCCCGTTCCCTATGTTCACGAAACGGAAATTCTCATCCTTTCTCCATCCATTGCAGTCCCCCAGCAGATAAATGGCCGTAGCATTCGGAGCCCATTCACGGAACACCATCATCCCATCCTCCGGATGGGCACTGTAGAACAAGTGATTGTTCGCACTGTCGGAAAGTCCACGGCCATAACCGGCCATTTCCTCCCTGGACAGCATCAGGCTCTCATATCTGTGCCGGAGAATCCCGACATAAGGCACCAAGTATGAATCTCTATCGTAAAACATCTTAGAATCTAAATCCAATGATACTCATTTCCTATGCATCTTTTTCGTTCCTGTCACCATCTATCAAATCGTTCATCCTGTTTTCCTGTTCCCTAAGCAGCGAACGGCACTCAGAAATCAATGACACAGCCTTTTTAACATCGGCTTCTATCCCGCCCAGAGGACGTGAGCTATCCTCCAAGGTCTTCACCAATTTTTCAAGCTCGGCCACTTTTTTTTCATATTTTTCCATATTCCTTACAAATTTGCGAAACTATTTGAGATTCTGAATTTCAGCTACATTACATATCAATATTCCGTCCTTCAGCATCACTTCCACTTCAGAGCCGACTTCCATATTCTTCACAGATGTAAGCACTTTTCCTTCCGCCCTGACCAGCGAATATCCTGACTTCATAAGTTCAGCGGGATTATTCTTCTTTACATAAAGTTCCAGAATATCCAGACGGCTGCGCTCTGCAGAATAGCGCGCGGACACGGCAGACTTTATTTTCTGCTTCAGGAGTTCAAGCCCAGAACGTTCCGCGGACAGTTTCCCCTTCACCGCCATTACCAGCCTGCCGGCAAGCGAATCCAGCATCTCATCCTCTGCCAGAAATATGTCGAGGATATAATCAGCCAGAGCAGTAGGAGTCTTCACGGACACACACGAAACCATATCACACACGTGATAGTCCCTGTCGTGACCTATTGCGGTCATCACAGGCAGAGGATATTGCGCTATATTGGCGCACAAATCATAATCGTCAAAGCAGGAAAGATCGCTTACGGAGCCGCCTCCACGCATTATCATTACGGCATCATACACGGTTCCGGATTCCACGTCAGCCAGAATCCTGTCCATCGCCGCGATTATTCCGGCAGGGGCATCCGCACCCTGAACGGGAGCTTCATATAGGGCGGTCACAAAATGGAAACCATACTCATTTTCGTGAAGATGCTTTCTGAAATCTCCCCACCCGGCAGCTCCGGAGGAAGAAATTACCGCGAATCTTCCCGGCAGACGCGGCAAGTTCAAGGAGGAATTCATATCCATCATTCCCTCCGTCTTGAGTCTTTCGATGGTCCTCAATCTTTTCAATTCCAATTCCCCCACGGTATAAGACGGGTCCAAATCGTCAATTATTAGGGAAAAACCGTAAACTTCAGAAAATTGAACCTGTGCGTGGAACAGTATATTCATACCCGGTTCCACAGCACATCCGGTTTCCTTGATAAAAAAAGGCTTCAGGACTCTCCAAGTTGAAGCCCAAATTATCCCCTTGGCCTGAGCGCTGACAGAACCGGAAACATCCTTGTCTGCCAAATCCATATAACAATGACTGCCTGTCCTTTCCGATATCGACCTCACTTCCGCACGAATCCAGTAACGCCCGGAAAAAGAAGACGACAAGCAGTTTCGAACCCTTGAAAGCAGTTCACATAAACTCAAACCATCCATATATCCATCATTCTATTCCAATACACTCCATTTCCACCAGCCACTGAGGTCTGCAAACGGGCGCCAGCGTTATGACATAAGGTATATTTCCCAAACGTTCCCTTATTATTTCCGCCACCTTTTCATAATCTTCCGCGTTCCGGATATATACTATGGACATCCGCACTTCATCCCATCCGCTCTCCGCCTCGGCAAGAAGAACCTCCACATTTTCAAGCA
>JAZUEO010000058.1:0-5407 GCA_045640205.1 Candidatus Coprenecus sp.
TAATGACAATGAATGTAGTTCGCACTATACCCTTGTTCCATCATCTGCATATACCGAAGTCTATCGGTATATCCATGTTTCTTTAATTTTGACATAACAAAACCCCGAAAGTTTTTTGTCTAACTTTCGGGGTTCGGGTCACATCAGCCGACCTTTTTCGTAGCCCCACGCAGACTCGAACTGCGATTTAAAGTTTAGGCAACTTCCGTTCTATCCCTTGAACTATAGGGCCTCGGAATACCTTTACTCCTTATCCTTTACAACGAGAAGCTTTCCGCGATAGTAGCCACATTCGGGGCATACACGGTGATACAATACGGCCGCGCCGCAATTAGGGCATACAGCCAAAGTGGGCATAGCCACGAAATCATTGGTTCTACGTTTGTCTCTGCGCTGTTTTGACAGCTTGTGTTTAGGATGTGCCATATCTGTAAATTTTTATTATTTGTTTCTAAAATATAATATCCTTCATCTTCTCCATCATTTCCGGATCACATTTCCCATCCTCGTGAACCTTCCTGATAGGGAGAGCAGTACACACATAATCATAAATAACCTGCGACAAGTCGATTTCAGTGCCATCACCTTTCACTTGAATTTCATCATCCGCACCATCCGTATCCCTCATACCGGCACCATCGAATCTCACAGAAAACTTCTGTTCTATCTCCACGGGCAATGACAAGTCCGTCAAACATCTGTCACAAGGAACTACTACGGTACCATCAATGTCCATCATTACGGTCATCAGTCCGGCTTCCTTTACCAAATCCACCTCCACAGTCAAATCCGCCTCACCGATGGTATCGTTTTCATACGCCTCGAAAAAAGTCCCGTCAATATGAAAACCGTAATGGTGTTTACCGTTCGCAAGTCCCTTTATATCTATCTTACAATTCATTAGCGCTTTCTTAACGGATTGGCCTTATTTGGGGGCTGCAAAGGTAATAAAATTTCCGGACTAATCAACCTTTTCTACGCTTTCTTTCCAGCTCATCCAGAATTATTTTCCTAATCCTCATAGACTTCGGAGTCACCTCCACAAGTTCGTCTTCCTGAATATATTCAAGCATTTCCTCCAGAGAGAACCTGATGGCAGGTGGCAGCATAACTTTATCATCCGAACCCGAAGCCCGCATATTGGTCAGCTTCTTGGTCTTGCAGATATTGATATTGAGGTCATTCTCGCGGGTATGTTCACCCACCACCTGTCCGGCATATATTTCTTCACCGGGTTCGACAAAGAATTTTCCACGATCCTGAAGTTTGTCCATTGAATAGGCGACAGACACACCCGTCTCAAGTGATACGAGAGAGCCATTGGTCCTCATCTCGATTTCACCCTTGAACGGTTCATAACCCTTATACCGGTGAGCTACCACAGCCTCGCCCTGCGTAGCGGTCATCAGATTCGAGCGAAGTCCCATAAGTCCTCTGGACGGAATGTCGAATTCGAGATGAGTCCTGTCCCCTCTTTCCTCCATATGCATCAGAGCCGCTTTCCTGCGGGTGGATATATCTATTGCCTTTCCCACCATTTCAGTAGGCACATCGATAGTCAGACATTCAATAGGTTCACACCTTACACCATTGATATTCTTATCAAGAACCTTAGGCTGCCCCACCTGCAGTTCAAATCCTTCACGGCGCATAGTTTCTATGAGAATGGAGAGATGCAGAATACCCCTGCCATATACGATGAATGAATCAGCGCTCATTCCTTCCTTTATGCGCAAGGCAAGATTCTTCTCCAATTCCTTATCAAGCCTTTCCTTAAGATGACGGGACGTCACGAACTTGCCCTCACGGCCGAAGAATGGAGAGTCGTTGATGGTGAAAAGCATACTCATAGTAGGTTCATCCACCGAGATGGGAGGAAGTGCCTCAGGATTTTCAAGGTCTGCGATAGTGTCGCCGATTTCGAAATTCTCGATTCCGACCACTGCGCAGATATCCCCACTGCCGACAGACTCAGCCTTAACCTTTCCAAGTCCCTCAAACACCATCAGGTCTTTTATTTTCTGCTTCTCAAAAGATCCATCCTTTTTACAGAGAGTTATCATCTGACCAGTTTTCAGTTCCCCCCTGTGCACCCTGCCCACAGCTATTCTTCCGACGTAAGGAGAATATTCAAGAGAGGAAATCAACATTTGAGACGTTCCCTGAAGATATTCAGGTTCAGGAATCTCTTCAAGAATAGTATCCAGAAGCGCAGTTATGTCAGTGGCGGGAGTTTTCCAGTCCCTCGACATCCACCCCTGCTTGGCACTGCCGTAAATAGTTTTGAAATCCAACTGGTTTTCCGACGCATTGAGAGAAAACATCAAATCGAAAACCTGCTCGTTCACCTCTTCAGGACGGCAATTGGGCTTGTCCACCTTATTTATGACGACAATGGGCTTCTTCCCCATCGAAATAGCCTTTTCCAGCACAAATCTGGTCTGCGGCATCGTTCCCTCGAAAGCATCCACCAGAAGAAGGACACCGTCGGTCATATTGAGCACACGCTCCACTTCTCCGCCGAAATCTGCGTGCCCGGGAGTATCTATAATATTGATTTTGGCTCCCTTATACGGAACCGAAACATTTTTTGACAAAATGGTGATACCCCTTTCTCTTTCGAGATCATTATTATCCAGAATAAGGGTTCCCAGATTCTCCTGACCCCGTACCAATTTGGCCTGATATATCATACGGTCCACCAGCGTGGTCTTCCCGTGGTCAACGTGCGCGATTATTGCGATATTTCTTATGTTCTGCATAGTTTCTATCTGACTATTATTCTATGTCCTATCTGCAGGACTTTCTTGGTCGAAATTCCGTTAAGTTTGCAGATTTTCGCAACCGTAGTCCCATATTTGGCGGCCAGTCCGCCCAATGTATCCCCTCTCCTTATCACGTGGACAATACGCCCGGCAGCGGCTTCACTTTCCTCATCAGTCTGCCCGTAATGGGAATAAATGCTATAATAATGGCGTTTCAGGGTTATTATCGAATCCCTTACGCTTCCCGTTTCAAAATCCACTATCCTCGCCGGGTCAAACGACTGTCCCATATATCTGGTCTCGAAATGCAAATGAGGACCCGTACTCCTTCCGGTAC
The DNA here is from genome assembly GCA_045640205.1 of Candidatus Coprenecus sp. Classification (GTDB taxonomy): domain Bacteria; phylum Bacteroidota; class Bacteroidia; order Bacteroidales; family UBA932; genus Minthomonas. The sequence goes on from JAZUEO010000058.1 coordinate 3,103, forward strand.
TTCCACCGAGTCCTATTATCTCACCGGCTTTTATTACTTCTCCCGTTTCTACCAAGCGTTTGGAGAGGTGTCCGTAATAGGTTTCCAACCCGTTCGAATGACGTATCACGACCAGATTACCATATCCTCCGGTCTGTGAGGAAGAACCGGTATATCTTACTATACCGTTAAAGGCCGCCCTTATGGTATCTCCCATATCCAGAGGGACATCGATGCCATTATGTTCACGTGTCCTGCGAAACCTGTAAGCGGAATATACCTTTCCGGTGATGGGTGCACAGAACGGATGTTCCCCATCCACCAGTCTGAGGTCCACACTGTCCGGCAGGTCCTTTGCCGTCAAGTTCCTGAAAGAATGAATGTTTTCCGTATCCCATCCCTGATAGAAACCGGCTGTATCGATTTTCGGACGTCCGGCATCCCAATACTGCCAGGTATGGTCGGAATATAAGACGATTTTCACATACTTGTCTTTGGTATCCAAAGTATCCATTGCGGCAGGAATGCTACTGACGGCACTGGTATCCTCTACTGCGGCCGCTTCATCCGTCTGAGCCTGACATATGCCGGACACACAGAACAGAATCAAGGATGAGGGGAGAATATGTTTTACATAAAAGTTCATCTACAGTTTTTTTTGCGAAACTACAAAAGTACGGTTTTTTTACTCACGTTGTCTTTATTGTGAAAGTTTTTACGGAACTGGCATCTGCAAGCCTTTGAAGAGCGAAACTTTTTCTACTTTTGTTCTCTATAACGGAATATCCACAGAGGACTACGCAGTTATGAAATCGCCATTTTCATCCAGTTCCTTCACTCTTTTCAAAGAGAATTTCAAGGTTTCCCTGAACGCCGTGAAGGCCAACAGACTGCGGTCGGTCCTTACCATTGCCATCATCGCCATAGGCATCACCTCCCTGGTGGGAATAATGTCCGCTATGGAGGCTGTCAAAGACTCGGTGAATATCAACTTCGGCAAGCTCGGGGCAGGTTCATTCACCATCAGCGCCTCGTACTCCGCCACTACCTCCGAACAGCACAAGCGCATCAAAAACAAAAGGGAACTGTCCTATGCCCAGGTCAGAAGATTTATGGAGAGTTATGACATTCCCTGCAATAAAAGTGCATACGTCAGAATCAGTTCCACTGAGGTATTCAAGACCGATAATACCAAAAGTGACCCAAGAATGACGCTCATCGCCGCTGATGAGAATTACCTCGACAACATAGGCCTTGGTATCGACAAAGGACAGATGTTTTCCAAAAGTGACGTGGAGAATTCCGCATTCAAATGTGTCATCGGCCGAAAAACCGCCCGTCTCCTGTTCAATGAAGAAAATCCCGTTGGCCGCAGCATCACCATCAGGGGTACGCACTATCTGGTAGTCGGGGTGGCGGACAGACACGGCGACTCGATGGAAAGTTTCGATATCGCGGCACTCATTCCTCTCCCGACTGCCAGAGCATCCATTCTCAATGAAGAGGCAGCCTACAGAATCCGCATCAATCCGGACGAGACGGTCTCCATCGAGGAGGCATGGAACAAGGCCGAAGTTCTATTCCGTTCCATCAGGCGTCTCGAACCTTCCGACGAAACCGATTTTTCTATAGAAAGCAATGACTCCGCAATGGAGATGACCGGCGAAATCCTTGGAAACATATCCTTGACAGCCCTGGTTATCGGGCTCATAACACTTCTCGGAGCCGCTGTGGGACTGATGAACATAATGCTGGTCTCCGTCAAGGAACGCACCCGTGAAATAGGGACCAGAAAAGCCTTGGGCGCCACCTCCTCTACTATCAGGCAGCAGTTCATCATGGAAGCTGTGCTGATAGGTCAGATAGGAGGTTTCATCGGCATCATCCTAGGCGTAGGCACCACCAACATTCTGCTGATGGCATTGCATGCGAAGGGTATAATTCCCTGGTTCTGGATGTTCACTGCCGTGATTCTCTGCTTTCTGGTCAGCATCATTTCCTGTTCCATCCCGGCCAGAAAAGCGGCGGAACTGGATCCCATAGAAGCTCTCCGATACGAATAGCCCCCCCTATTGCTTGACATCGATAATTTTTTTGGCCAATGCCTTATAGAGAGGTTCCCTCTGGCGGTAAAGGGTTTCGATGGTGGAACGAAGGTCTCCGTTCTGCGCCCCTGCGAGCATCGGGCGCGTCCCGGCATCATCACCAAGGCGTTTCAGCAACGTTTCTATGTCCGTACGGAGATATATGCAATAAGTAAATCTGTCGATAAGTTCGGCGCAGGCTTTTCTGGTAACTATACCCCCGCCGAGAGAAATGACCAGCG
>JAZUEO010000059.1:0-14163 GCA_045640205.1 Candidatus Coprenecus sp.
ACCCTCAGTAGGTTAAGAGCAGAAGATGTAAACCTGTCTATATTGACCGACCTGTTGGAAGAAAATCTGAACATCCTGGAAATAACTGTAAGCCTGCCGTCATCTTCTTTTTTGGCCACTCCGACCCAAACGGTCCCGACCGGTTTCTCGGCTGTACCACCATCCGGTCCGGCTATCCCGGTAGTGGCGATGGCGTAATCACTGTCAAGAGCATTCAGAACACCTTTGGCCATAGCTTCGGCACATTCTGAACTCACGGCACCCCTTGTGTCCAAAATCTCCTGAGATACCCCTAAAACCGCTGTTTTTACACTATTGGCATAGGAAGTTACGGATCCCTTATAACACTGAGATACTCCGGGAATCAATGTAAACAGGGATGAAATCCGGCCTCCAGTACACGATTCCGCTACAGCAAGTGTTTTGTGCTGTAGAATCAGCCTGGAAGCAATGACAGATTGAAGAGTGTCCTCGTCTTCACCATAGATGGCATCCCCGAGAATACCACGAAGTTCCGATATTTTTTCATCGGCTCTGCTGGAGTTTTCACTCTGTTCGCCTCCATAAATCGAAAGCCTTAGCCTGACACCGGTAATCGAGTTGGGGAGATAGGCGAGATGCATATCGGAGGGGAGTGAAACTTCCCATTTTTCGATTTGCTTTGCCAGTGCGGATTCGGGAATCCCAAAGGTGCATATAGTCTTATGGTATATGTAGTCAAGTTTGAAGTGAACACATATATCTTCCTTTATATCAGGAAGTAGCCCAATAGTCTCAAACGGAACACCCGGAGCGGAATAAAGGACGGGGCAATGACTGTATGAAGTCTTTGGAAATCTGAATACCAGGCAAGGTGCCGTACCCAATTTATTGACGATAACTTCGGCCCCTTCGGGAATATCCGCCTGAGCATAATTGGTATCAAAAAGTACGATTCCACGACTTGTGAGAATCTTTTTAACTATCTCCCATTGCTGTTGATGGTGATAATACCCTTGACTGCCATAAAGTTCCGCCAAAGCTTTTTTGGTAATGTCATCCTTGGTGGGCCCCAATCCGCCCGTGACGATCACAATATCATATTCGCGGAGCAGCCTGTCAAGGGAACTCTTTATATCTGCATTTCCATCGGAAACAGAACACATATGCGCCACTCTTACCCCTATGGAATTAAGCATTCCAGCGATATGAGAGGAGTTGGTATCTACTATCTGGCCTATCAGAATCTCATCACCTATAGTGCATATAGCAGCTTGTATCATAGTAAATTAAGATATTTTACTTAAATCCTTGTTACCTTTCTCGTCTCCGGAAAGTGTTTTCAATATCTTTTTGACAAATCCGGGACCGTTATAAATGTACCCTGTATAGATTTGAATGAGAGAGGCTCCTGCATCGAGCATTTCCTTGGCCTGGGATGGAGTCATTATCCCACCCACACCTATAATGGGAAGAATGCCTTTTGTATATTCGTGAATATGCCGAACCATCTCTATGCTTTTTCGGAATAGGGGAGCACCGCTCAATCCTCCATTTCCGATATCATCCACTGTGCCGCGATATGTCGTCAGATTTTCCCTGCTGCGGGTAGTGTTGGTGGCCACGATTCCGTCAATTCCGGAAATCATAATCAAATCGAGCAGACTGTCCAGATGTTCAGTGGAAATATCAGGTGAAACTTTTATCAGAATGGGTCTGTAATCATCATAATAACGTCTGAGTTCAAGCACACGGTCGATAATTTCAGCAGTGGATTCTATATTTTGAAGATTTGTGAGATCTTTTACATTAGGACAGGAAACATTTATTACAAAATAATCGACATAATCATATAGAAGCGAGAAAGCCTTTTCATAATCCTTGGCGGCATCATTGTTCGGTGTAGTGGTATTCTTGGCTATATTGCCCCCTACAATCAGTTTTGGAGGGCATTTCTGAAGTTTCCCTACAGTATATTTGACACCCTTGTTGTTAATCCCCATCCTATTGATGATGGCCTTATCCTGTATCAGCCGGAAAATGCGAGGTCTCGGATTTCCCGGCTGGGGTTCAGGTGTGAGTGACCCTATTTCCATAAAACCGAATCCGAGTGCCGCTATGGTATTATAATAATCCCCATTCTTGTCAAATCCAGCGGCAAAACCTACGGGATTCTTGAACTTCAGCCCGAATATCTCACGTTCCAAACTTGAATCTTTAAATGAATATAACCATTCTAATATCTTGTTTCCCAATGGTATGAATGATACTATACGCAGGGCCCTCATCGTCAGATTATGGGCATGTTCGGGGGAGAATTTGAAAAGAATTTTGCTTATGAGCCGATACATATTTCTCTCTTGTTATTTTCTCTGCGAAGATACGGAAAAAGGAGAAAATTCCGAGTAAGTACCATCTGAAAAATAGATGATGACTTTTATCGCTTTGCGTTCCCTGATTACCGATTCAGTAGAAAGGGGAGTGGTGGACCCGTTTTGCCCCGACTCCTGAGATTCGGAACCGACAGCAGATTGTACATTTGAATCTGAAATCAAATATTCTTCATTATCATTTTGAATTTCAAATAATTCTTTATCATTATCTAAACCATCAAATGAATAATTTGAAGCTTTCGAAACAAATTCATCCTTAATCGGCTTTCCATTGCCGGTTATCAGCCATTCTGCACTGATTTCCGGGAACTTACGTAGGATTCGTTCAAGAAAATCAAAGCTTGGTTTGTTGCGGCCGGAGAGTAAATGAGAAATACCACCTCTTTGAATTCCCAGGGCATCGGCCAATTGCGATGCGGAAAGGTGTTCGATATCCAGAATAGTTTGTAAACGTCTGTTCATATTTGTAACATATATCAGCTACAAATATAAGTAAGATTTTGTAAACATTTGTAACCTGTCATGGGATTACACCTGTATCGCAAATAACCAATGTCAGATATTCAGACTTATTATTAGTTTAAATATTTTGCGTAAAATACTGATTATCACTAGAAGTAAATCCATATAACACGATTACGGGAAAGGTGTTTTTCCTAAAATTTCAACAAAATCACGCCAATCACTTCTTCAATATGTATAGAAAAAAGATATTAATTCATTGATAATAAGACCAATATATGTATTAATATCCTATCATAAGCATCTCTTATCATAAGAATTCCAGCGATTTTACGTAATGGCGATAAAATTAAATTTTTAGAATATTTATGATGATTTGTGTAATCATTCAAGTTTACATAAGTGATTAACATCTGTAAATTATCTGTATTGCAAACAGCTCTGCTCTCATTCGGACGAAATCTCGCAAACTTTCGTATATTTGCGTTTGAATACTGATGAGGAATATGGTGGATTCTTCTATACATATCAGCGATTACTCTTATGTTCTCCCCGAAGAACGGATAGCGAAGTATCCTTTGGAAAATCGTGACTCTTCAAAATTACTTGTATATAAAGATGGTAATATCGGGGAGAAGATTTTTTCAGATATTCCCTCCTGTCTCCCCTTTCCTTCGACAATGGTGTTCAATGACACCAAAGTGATTCCGGCCAGACTATTTTTCAAAAAAGAATCCGGTGCAGTCATAGAAATTTTCTGCCTTGAGCCGTATAATCCTTCCGATTATGCATTGTCTTTCTCCTGTAAAGAGTCATCCGTATGGAAAACGATAGTCGGTAATGCCAGAAAATGGAAATCCGGAACACTTCACTTAGTTGTACCTGAAAACAATCGGGAATTGCAAAAACTGGATTTGTGTGCAAATCTCATCGAAAAGGTGGATAACAGCTATCTTGTCAGCTTTACCTGGTCCACGGGGGTTCCTTTTTCTGAAGTTATTGAAAAATGCGGGAATATACCTATCCCTCCATACTTGAATCGGGAAACGGAAAGCATCGATACTGAACGTTATCAGACTCTATATGCCAAATATCGGGGATCAGTGGCTGCTCCTACGGCAGGGCTCCATTTTACCGACAGGGTACTGGCTGAAATAGAACGGATAAGCATACGCAGACAGGAAGTGTGCCTGCATGTGGGAGCAGGAACTTTTCTGCCCGTAAAAAGCGAATCCATTTCAGGACATATAATGCACAGCGAACCATTCGCAGTATCCAAAGACTTTGTAAATATCCTTGCTAAGCTTTCGGAAGATGAAAAGGTCACAGCTGTAGGAACCACCTCAGTAAGAACTCTGGAGTCCCTTTACTATATAGGTGTGCATATTCTGGAGCACGTTTCTGAAGAATCTAATGCCCTGACTTACGTTTCTCAGTGGGAACCATACGACAGGGAATATCCCTATACCTTAAAAGAATCGATGAAAGCCATATACGAATATATGGAAAGCCATTCTCTCGATACACTTGGGGCACGAACGCAGATTATTATAGTTCCGGGATATTCTTTTAAGGTAGTGGACGCTATGGTGACCAATTTCCATCAACCTCAGAGTACTCTGCTTCTTTTGATTGCCGCCTTCATAGGAGAAGATTGGAGACGTGTTTACGAATATGCCTTGAAAAACGGTTTCCGTTTTTTAAGTTATGGAGACAGTTCGCTTCTTTTCAAAAAAAATCTCTGAAAACCAAACCTAAATCTATATATAAAGTGAATTACACCAAACTGTTTGACGAAATACGACCATACAATGAAGCGGAGTCCAAGGCCGCTTTCAAGCGTATCGCCGCATCCGAGATGTTACCTCGGATAATCGGAACTGTTCTTCCTGACAAAACGCCGGAAGAAGTGCGTAATATGCTGGAAAATCTTTCATCAATTGATGAATACCAGTCCAAAGTTATGATTTCCGTTATGGAAACCATAATATCCAAGACTACATCAGGTGTTTCTTTTTCAGGATTGGAGAATGTAAAGGACGGAAAAACACATATCTTGCTTTCAGGTCATAGGGATATTATTCTGGACCCTGCGATTCTGTCCTATATTTTCCATAAAAATGGTCTTCCTTTTACAGAAATAGCCGTTGGAGATAATCTCCTGGGGTCTTCCTTGATTAAAGATTTGATGTTCTCCAACAGGATGATAAAAGTTATCCGCTCCGGTGATACAAGGGCCAAATATGTAGCCTCTACAGTGCTGTCAGAATATCTCAGACAAAAAGTCGTAGGAGGGGAAAGGTCTGTATGGATAGCCCACAGAGGAGGAAGGACCAAAGACGGTAATGACACTACCGGACAGGGTGTTCTCAAGATGCTTTCTATGAGTTATGGAAAAGATTTTGACAGGGCATATAAGGAAATGAGCATCATTCCTATCTCAATATCATATGAATTCGAGTCTTGTGATTTCTTGAAAGCCAGAGAGTTATATTACACGAAACGTGGCCCGTACGTAAAAATGAAAGACGAAGATCTGAACAGTATGAAAACCGGCATAATACAGCAGAAAGGACGAGTCCATTTCCATTTCGCACCGGTAGTTTCAGATATGGAAATAGAAAGTTGTGAGGGCATCCACGTAAATGAAAGAATTACATCACTCAGATATAAAATCGACAGGACGATTCAAAGCAATTTCAAACTTTGGCCGAACAATTACATAGCATACGATATTCTCAAGTCATCCGACAAGTATGTTTCAGAATACACGGCGGAACAGAAGAAAACATTTGAGGATTATATGCATAGAGGTCTGAATAAACTCGACAGCGATGATCCATCCATAGCGATGTCTGAACTGAAAGAATTGTTCCTTCTTATCTATGCAAATCCAGTCATAAACCGGGAACGATTGATATAGCCCAGTTACAACACAATTTATATTATGTTAAATTAATGAAAAAGATTACCCTACTTTCGTTGGCTTTAGCCCTGCTTTCCGTACTTACAGAAGGATGTAATGAAAGCATCAATCCCATACTCACAGACAGTTATGCCGCTGACCCGTCAGCCATTGTTTTCGGCGATACTCTGTTCGTGTATCCCAGCCACGACCAAACTGCCAGCCTCGGTTTCAATATGGAGGATTACCACTGCTATTATACCACCGATATGAAGCATTTCAAAGACGGCGGTGTGATTTTCAGACCCTTCGAGCAGACCAAATGGGCCAAAAGCTGTGCCTGGGGGCCTCAGTGTGTGAGAAAGATGGTCCCGAAGAGCGAAACGGACCCGACTCTGGTGATGAGGTATTTCTTCTACTACTCTGCCAACACCAACCAGATAGGTGTAGCGGTGAGCGATTCCCCCTTTGGTCTATTCGAAGACCCTCTTGGCAAGCCTATGTTCACACCGGAAACTCCAGGCATAGAAGTGAACCGCGATTTCATAGACCCCCACTGCTTTATCGACGATGACGGGCAAGCCTATCTCTTTATGGGTCAGAACATAGTGAATGTCGTCAAGTTGAACGATGATATGATATCCTATGACCATACTGGCGGTGTACTTGACGCAAACGGCAATGAGACAGGTGTATATCACCTGGATGCTCCGAATTTTTTCGAGGGTATATGCTGCCACAAATATAATGGGAAGTACTATCTCTCATACGCCACCTCCTACCAAGCCAAACCGGCATATGAACTTGAATATTGCATAAGTGACCATCCCCTCGGCCCCTACGAACACAAAGGGAAGTTCATGGAGTCAATGGACAATTACACCAACGAACACACTATCGTGGAATTCAAGGGCAAGTGGTGGGTGTTCTACCACAACCCCTATGTCAGCATCGCGACAGGGGCAGGCGAAGAATCATTCAGCCGTCGCAGTATGTGCGCTGACAGGCTATACTACAATTCCGACGGCACGATAAAGCCGGTCATCACTACCAGAAACGAGCGTAAGTTCCAAAAGGCTGTAGAAAATCTACGTCTCAATTAGATTTTTGCTTTGCAAGGTGCTCTTCTTTCCATTTACGATAAAACTCAGGTGTATAAGGAACGAACTGGTAATCTCTGGTAAGAAACACCTGAACAGAATGTCCGAATGCCAGAAGTTCATCATCCTTATCTGAATGAATTTCATAGTCAAAGACTATTTTGGCACTGTTCGTCTCCTTATAATAGATGTCCACTCTGGCTGTATCTCCATAAAGAAGCGGCTTGACAAACCTAAAATCGAGTTCCACTATGGGGACATAAAAACCATTGTTGAAAATGGTCATATAATCGAGTCCCCACTTTCGTCCGAACTCTTCCCGGGCATCTTCAAAATAAAGGACATATGAACCATGCCAGGTAATATTCACCGCATCCACCTCACTGAAACGTACCTTAATGGGGCACGAAGCGCTAAGTAAGGCATCTGAATTGTCCGGTTTTCCCCTTGATTTCATCATCGCAGACTCTATGAGTAAAGACCTCCATTAATGGAAATCACCTCTCCGGTAACATATGAAGCCTCAGGTGAAGCTAAAAAACCGACGACTGCAGCCACCTCTTCCGGACGACCGAAGCGGTTCATCGGTACAGTGGCCTTGAGTGCGGCTTCATCCAGGTCCTTAGTCATATCAGTAGCGATAAATCCTGGAGCTACAGCATTTACTGTCACCCCCCTTCTGGCCACTTCTTGAGCGATGGCCTTGGTCGCTCCGATAACGGCGGCTTTCGATGCAGAATAGTTCGCTTGTCCGGGAAGACCTTTGAGACCTGATAGAGATGCCACCGTGACGATTCTCCCATATCTCTTGGTAAGCATATTCTTCAGGACACGGCGTGTCACATAGTAAAAACCATTTATGGTGGTATCAGTAACTTTATGCCACTGCTCATCCGTCATAAATACTATCAATGAATCGGCACGGACACCGGCATTGTTGACCAGAACTTCGATATATTCCCCCGGATGCGCTTCACTCCATCCATTCAGAGCCTCATCCACTTGCTGTGGATTGGAAACGTCAAACTGCAAAAGTTCGCAATCCGTTCCCTTTTCACGAACCAGTGCAGCGGTTTCCTCAGCCGCTTCCCTATTGGATACATAGTTGATTATAAGGTTATAACCACGGCCGGCAAGTTCCTGGCAAACCGCCCTTCCGATTCCTCTCGAACCTCCTGTAACGAGTGCGTATTTCATAGTTGGAAATAAGTTTAAATTTAATGCCCAAAGATATAAATACTTACGGAAAAGCAGAATGGATTTGACTTTTATTTGTATTATATTTGTTTTTTCAATGTAATCCGTTTCAGTTATGAAAAAACTACTCCTTTGGACTATCCTTGTAACTATAACAGTTACTGTTTCCGGATGTTCTTCAAATGAAAACAACAGTACGGAGCTTTATCTTGATGAGGGAACTTCCATCGAAAGGCGCGTGGATGACCTTATACCCAGACTGACTTTGGAAGAGAAAATCGGACTCATGCGAAGCCTCTCCCCTTCCATCGAGCGTTTGAACATCGACAAATACTATCACGGAAACGAAGCCCTTCACGGAGTGATAAGACCGGGGCGCTTTACCGTTTATCCTCAGGCGATAGGCCTTGCGGCTATGTGGGACCCTGCACTTGTGGAAGAAATCGCAGGAACCATATCTGACGAAGCCAGAGCGAAATGGAATGCTCTCGACCAGGGCAGGAATCAGACTCTCGCCTTCGCCGATGTTCTCACATTCTGGTCACCCACCGTCAATATGGCACGGGACCCTCGCTGGGGACGTACCGCTGAAACCTATGGAGAAGACCCATTCCTTACAGGACAGACAGGAGCCGCTTTTGTCCGTGGTTTACAGGGATATGACAAGCGTTACCTCAAGGTTGTTTCAACTCCGAAACATTTTACTGCAAACAATGAGGAGCATAACCGTTTTGAGTGTAATGCAGACATCCCGGAAAAAATGCTCCGTGAGTATTTCCTTCCGGCATTTGAAGCATGCATTACGGAAGGGCACGCCCAGTCCATAATGGCGGCCTACAATAAAATCAACGGAATGCCCTGTTCCTGCAGTCACTTTCTACTTACCGATTTGATTCGCGGAGAATGGGGATTTGACGGTTATGTCGTATCCGACTGCGGAGGCATATCCAATATTCATTCCACTCACAAGTATGCCAAAACCAGAGAAGAGGCAGCTGCTCTTGCCATCAAGGCTGGTCTTGACCTCGAGTGTGGTGACGATATCTACATTGAGCCACTGCACGAGGCTTATGTAAAGGGAATGGTCAGCATTGAAGACATAGATTTGGCTGTCCGCAGGATTCTCACAGCCAGAATGAGACTCGGTCTCTTTGACAATCCCGAGCACAATCCCTATTCCTTGATTCCCGAGTCCGTAATCGGATGCGCCAAGCATCAGGAACTTGCGCTCAAGGCTGCACGTGAGTCCATCGTTCTTCTTAAAAACGACGGCATACTTCCCCTTGACAGAAAAGACAAGAAAAAAGTAGCGGTGTTGGGCATTAACGCCGACAAGTGTGTTCTTGGGGACTATTCCGGTGTACCCACTATTCTTCCTGTAAGCATTTTTCAGGGAGTCAAGGACATTTGCGGTGATGAGGTGGAAGTGATTTCCGTTCCTTGGTCCTCCGCCGGAAACGGACTGGAACTGATGACTGAAGATGCTTTCCCGGATGGCATAAAGGCGGAATATTACAATGATATGCACTGGGAGAACAAGACGCTCGAACGCAAGGAAAGTATGCTTTATTTCGAACCTGACAATCAGGCACCGGACCCGCTTGTCCCAGTGCACGATATGTCAGCACGCTGGAGCGGAGATTTCATCGCTGAAGTCGGTGGCCGCTATGGATTCAAGTTGGAACAGTTCGGAGGGACTTGTAGTGTATCTATAGACGGAAAGCAGGTGATGGGAGACGATTTTCCTGATGACTGTGAGCTGAATTTCAGCAAAGGAAGCAGGCATCATCTTGTTGTGGAATTACGGAATGCACGCGATTACTGTCTCTTAAAACTTAATTGGAGTAAGCCCGGAAGCCATTCCGAAGAAGTATTCGCCAAAGCTGTTAATGCCGCGAGGCAGAGTGACGTGGTAATAGCCGCCATGGGATATAACAAGACAATAGAAAGGGAAGGTCTTGACCGGGAAGCCCTCAATCTCCCTGCAGACCAGCAGGAGTTTCTCAAGGCCATCAGAGCTGTGAATCCTAACGTCGTTCTTGTACTTGTTGCAGGCAATTCACTGTCCCTCAATTGGGAAGACGAGAATCTCCCCGCCATCGTGGAATCCTGGTACGGTGGAGAGTTCGGTGGCCGTGCGGTGGCTGAAGTCCTCTTCGGTGAATATAATCCATCCGGCAAGCTTCCCTTGACTTTCTATCGTGGAATTGAGCAGCTTCCTCCTTTCAATGATTATCAGGTCAGCAATGGTCGCACATACAAATATCTGGAAGATGAACCCTTGTATGAGTTCGGATATGGATTGAGCTATACGACTTTCGAATATTCCGGACTTAAGGTCTTCCACCGTGGCAAAGGATGGAATGTCTGCTTCAGCATCGAAAATACCGGAGACAGAGCCGGAGATGAAGTAGCTCAGGTATATGTCAGGATTCCCGATTATGAAGGAAAGAGCCCTCTTAAGGAACTCAAGGGATTTTCACGTGTTTCGCTGCTGCCAGGAGAAAAGAAAAGCATAAAGGTTTTCATTCCGGACAGCAAATTGCGCTATTGGAGCGAATCAGAACATAAATTCAAATACAGCAGTCTCAAGCCGGATATTATGGTCGGTTCAAGTTCTTCCGATATCAGATTAATGAATGATTAAATTAATATATATCAGTATGGTAAAGAAAACATTAATTCTCATTTTTATCCTCTCTACCCAATTCTCTTTCAGTCAAAACAGAATATGGTTCGACCATGCCGCCGACCAGTGGAACGATGCCATTCCAGTAGGAAATGGACGGATAGGCGCGATGGTTTACGGCAATCCTTGGAATGAGACCATTCAGCTCAATGAAGAAAGCCTTTGGGCGGGATGTCCCCAGGAACCCGATGCTCAGCAGGACGGACATCTTAAGGAAATACAGAAATGCTTCCTTGAAAATAAAATTTCAGAAGCTCTGGCTCTTGCAGAAAAACACCTTACGAGTTCCCCAATGTGCATCAGGTCATATCAGACTTTCGGTGAACTTTCCATCAACTTTACCGATCCCAACCGTCCCCTGACCAGTTCTTTCCCCGAAATTAAAAATCTTGACAGTTACCGCCGCGAACTCGACCTTGACAAAGGAATCTGCACCACTACCTATTCATACGGTGGAATTACATACACCCGGGAAATATTTGCCTCCGCACCTGACAACATTCTGGTTATCAGAATGACTGCCGACCATCCTGGCGCTCAGACATTCTCCCTGTCCTATTCCAGAGAGGCGGATGCTTATGCCTGCCCCTGCGGCAATGACGCTCTTTCCATTCATGGGCAGATAATCGACCTTCCAAGCGGGAGTTGCGGAGATGTAGGTCCCCATATGAAATTCGCCGGTCAAATAAAGGCTGTCAACAAAGGTGGGAAAGTCACCCCAATCAACAATTCCCTTTATGTAGAAAATGCTGATGAAGTCGTTTTCTATATAGCGATGAATACGGATTATAACTTCTCAAAACTGGACTTTGACAGAACCATAGATGCTGACGCACTCTGTACAGGTCAGATAGCGGCTCTTCAGTCGAAATCCTACGATTCCGTTCTCACTGACCATATCAACGACCACCGCTCTTTAATGGACCGTGTATCCCTGAAAATGGGAGACACCTCAAGGAATGACATCCCGACAGATGTACGTCTCAAGAATATCTCGGAAGGTGGCTCAGATCCTAATCTCGTAGCCCTCTATTTCCAGTTCGGACGATATCTGCTGATGGATTCTTCACGTGAACCCGGCAAACTTCCCGCAAATCTTCAGGGCATTTGGTGCAGGGACTTGTTAGCCCCATGGAATTCCGACTATCACACCAATATCAACATTCAGATGAATTATTGGCCTGCGGAGGTCTGCAACCTTTCAGAAACATTTCTTCCCTTCTCCAACTGGATAGATGCCATCTCCATCCCCGGAGCAGCGACAGCCCGCAAGACATTTGATGCAAAAGGATGGACCGTAAATCACGTCAGTGACGTTTTCGGGCATACAAGCATCAGCGACGGCATAGCCTGGGGAACTTTTCCGATGGCCGGTCCCTGGCTGGTTCTGCACCAATGGGAACACTATCAGTTCACCGGTGACGAGGATTATCTGCGCAAAGCATACCCTACCATCAAGGGCTCCGTGGAATTCGTTCTGTCATTCCTAATCGATGACGGGAAAGGCCATCTGGTAACCGCCCCGTCGAACTCCCCGGAAAACTCATATCGTCTCTCAAATGGCGAAGAACATCGATTCACCTATGGAGCGACCATCGACATTGAAATCATAAACGAACTTTTTCGAAACTATCTCAAAGCCGCTGAAATCCTGGATACTGACGAAGAATTGTGTTCCAGGGTCCGTGAAGCCGCCGCCAAACTTCCTCCCGTCAAAGTGGGTAAGCGTTATGGCACCATTCAGGAGTGGATTGAAGATTATGAAGAGGTTGAGCCTGGTCACAGACACATCTCTCCCCTATTCGGACTTCATCCGGGTACAACTATCAATCCCAACACTCCGGAACTTTTTGCCGCGGCGAGACGCACCATCGAGCGGAGACGTTTCTACAATGAAGATCCCGAGACCAGAATCGGTTCATATACAGGATGGAGCCGTGCATGGATGATAAATTTCTATGCCCGCCTTTTTGATGGAGAGGAAGCAGGAGCCAATGTCAATGCTCTTCTTGGCAAATCGACTCTTCCCAATATGTTTGACAATCATCCACCATTCCAAATCGACGGTAACTTCGGAGGAACGGCAGGAATCGCCGAAATGCTTCTTCAATCCCATACCGACAGAATAGTCATTCTTCCCGCACTTCCTTCGCAGTGGTCAGACGGAGAGGTCAAAGGTCTTCGGGCCCGCGGTGGATATACAGTAGATATCAAATGGGCTGCAGGACGTCTGGCAAGCGTAACTGTCAGCGGAGATAAACCCGGCCGTGTCATTCTTCAGTACGCAGGAAAGGATTATCCTGTCAAACTCAAAAATTCCCAGCCCGTCACCCTTTCAAGGTTTTAATCATTCTTGAAAAATAACTTGGCTATCTTTAAAGAAACTGTTTGGTAACTTATTTTTTCATCATCCCCTAATAATGTCAGATTATTCCGTTTCCATACCGCTACCCGAGAGGATGCGTCCGGCGACCCTGGATGATTTTGTTGGGCAGGAACACCTGGTAGGCTCAGATTCCATTCTCAGGAAAATGATAGAATCGGGGAATATCTCATCCTTCATTCTATGGGGCCCGCCCGGTGTAGGAAAGACTACGCTTGCCCACATTATCGCAAAACGTCTGGACCGTGAATTTTATACCCTGTCTGCCATCAGTTCAGGTGTAAAGGACCTCAGGGATGTATTCGAGAAGGCTTCACAGAATTCCATTTTCACTCAACAGGCCTCCCCTATTCTCTTTATCGATGAAATACACCGCTTCACCAAAGCTCAGCAGGATGCCCTTCTTGGTGCAGTCGAGACAGGAAAGGTGACGCTTATCGGGGCCACCACCGAAAACCCATCGTTCGAAGTGATTACCCCACTTCTGTCCAGATGTCAGGTCTATGTGCTCAAATCATTGGAAGTTTCTCACTTGCAGAAACTTCTTGACAGAGCACTGACCAGCGATGCATATCTCAGGAAACGGAACATAACAGTAAAGGAGACCGCCGCACTGTTCAGATACAGCGGAGGCGATGCCCGCAAACTCCTCAACATTCTGGAAATAGTCGTAAACTCGTTCAAGCCTGGGGAACCAGTTGAGATAACCGACTCCATCATTGCCGAAAGACTGCAGGAAAACATATCCATTTATGATAAAAGCGGGGAGATGCACTATGACATCATCTCCGCCTTTATCAAAAGTTTGCGCGGTTCCGACCCCAACGGAGCAGTTTACTGGATGGCAAGAATGCTTGCCGGAGGCGAAGATCCCCTCTTCATCGCCAGAAGGATGCTCATCCTTTCCTGTGAAGATGTGGGGCTCGCAAACCCGAATGCTCTTCTGCTTGCACAGGCCACCTTCGATGCAGTTCATAAGATAGGTATGCCGGAGGCAAGAATCATTCTGTCCCATTGCGCCATCTATCTGGCCACCTCCCCCAAGAGTAACAGTG
>JAZUEO010000060.1:0-3284 GCA_045640205.1 Candidatus Coprenecus sp.
GACATGGCTACGATCCGACTTGGAGCGGAAGGACAGGCATCGGACATCGAAATCGCTGCCACTCAGATAAAGAAACTCAAAAACGAACTTTACGACATCATCGCTCATCATTCCGGACAGAGTCTCGAACGAATCGTCAAGGATGCGGATAGAGACTATTGGATGACAGCTCAGGAAGCCGTAGATTATGGGATGTGCGATTCAATCCTTTCGCGTGCGGTGAAATAATCCATATCGGTATGGCAAGAAAAAAAAATGACGACTGCTGTGTATTCTGCGGAAGGTGCGAAGATGAGGTGGATTTGATGATCGATGCCGGAAGGGCAAAAATCTGCATCGATTGTGCTATGTCCATTTCTCACTATGTGCAAAGCGCTTTCGGCACTGAAGAACAGATAGAAACTCCATCAGACCATCAGGATTCTGCGGAATCACTTCTGATGACTCCAAAACAGATAACCGACTTCCTCGACCAGTATGTAATAGGACAGGATGATGCCAAAAAGTATCTTGCAGTGGCGGTTTACAATCATTACAAGAGAATAAGCGAGGCTTCTGCCAGGCGGGAGGAAGCGGCTGCGAAAAAGAAGAAGGTTTCTTCTGCCAGAGAAGCGGCAGAACTCTCATCCGAAGCTGATTCTCTGGAGATAGAAAAGTCAAATATACTTTTGGTGGGTCCTACGGGAACCGGCAAGACCCTTTTGGCCAAATCCATAGCGAAAATGCTGAACGTGCCTTTCGCTATCGTCGATGCCACGGTATTGACAGAAGCCGGCTATGTGGGGGAGGATGTGGAGAACATTATCACCCGTCTTCTGCAGAATGCCGATTATGACGTTGAACGTGCCCAGAGGGGAATAGTATTCATCGACGAAATCGATAAAATCGCCCGCAAGAGCGATAATCCTTCCATAACAAGGGACGTTTCCGGGGAAGGAGTGCAACAGGCTATGCTGAAACTGCTCGAAGGCAGCATTGCCAATGTGCCTCCTCAGGGTGGAAGAAAGCATCCTGAACAGAAGCTTATAGCGGTTGATACCACGAATATTCTCTTTATCTGCGGAGGTGCATTCGAAGGAATCGAGAAGAAAATCGCCCAAAGACTGAATACCCACATCGTAGGGTATGGCACGCAAGGTAAGAAAGCCGGTGTTGATACCGAAAATCTGCTGCGTTACGTGGCGCCTCAGGATTTGCGTTCATACGGTTTGATTCCAGAAATAGTCGGAAGGCTTCCGATAGTCACCTATCTGAACGCTTTGGACCGGGATGCACTCAAACGGATACTGACCGAGCCCAGAAACGCTTTGGTGCGTCAGTATAAGAAACTGTTTGAACTCGATGGAGTAAAGCTTGAATTCGCACCCGCCGTGCTTGACCTTATCGTGGATACGGCGTTGAAATTCAAACTTGGAGCCCGTGGTCTGCGCTCAATATGCGAAGCCATTATGATGGAACCTATGTATGAAATTCCGGGGACCGGAAAGAAAAGGATGGTCATCACCGAAGAATTTGCCAGAAAAAAGCTTACCGCATTTACAGATACTTTGATTTAAAACTTGTTTTATTATGGAACGAAGACAGACAGGACAGTTGTTTCTGCTTCTTCTCGCTCTCGCTTCGGCTGCGATAGGGGAGTGGCTGGCACTGGTATCGGATATCCATAACATTAGGTTCTTTACTCACGAGGGGAACAGCGCTTGTGCGCTGGTTCTTTTCGTTGACTTGCTTTTTGTGCTTTCAGGAAAGAAGCTCTCGAAAGGGATGGGTGTCCTGGAATATATCTTTATGATGACCATTCTTACGGTCGGGATAGTATATTGCACCCTTCTGGCAGATTTCTGTTCTGCAGAATTCTGGCATGACCCCAATAACGTACTGGTGCATTTCCTTACACCCCTTTTATATACCGCGTATGTTCTGATTTACAGGAATAACGACCTTCCGGAAGTCAAGAGTGCCGCTTGGGCTCTTCTGCCTCCTGTCTTGTATTCCAGTTTCGTGCTTATCCGGCACTACGTATTCGTGGAAATTCTTCACACCGTCCCCAAATGGTTTCCATATTTCTTTATGGATTTGGACAAATTGGGACTTGGCGGATTCGCTATGTGGGTCGCCGCTATGGCTGTGATTATCTATCTGGCCGGAGTGCTGATACTGTTTTTTGTGAATCACGTCAGACCTCAGCGGTAGAGGGCAGTTTCTTAATTACAGCCCCCGCAGGAGGAGCAGGATCCATTACAATGGTGTTTCTTTTCTCCGTGAAGTCCTTCTTCGATTTCCTTATCAGAGGCTTCGCGTACCGATAGAATGTGTCCGGTAAAGTTCAGTGTTTTGCCTGCCATAGGACTGTTGAAATCCATTATGACAGAATTTTCCTTTACCTCCTTTACGAGTCCGGGGATTATGCCTCCGTTTCCGTTCATCATTTGAATGAAATTTCCTACTGTGAGAAGATTCTCCTGAACCTTTCCGTCCACTTCAAATACTGTCTTGGGAAGTTCGACGACGGCCTGTGCATCATATTCTCCGTATCCTTCCTGAGGTGAAAGAGTGAATTTGAAGTCATCGCCGGCTTCTTTGTCAAGAAGATATTCTTCGAATTTGGGAAGAAGCATTCCTGTTCCGAAAATGAATTCCAAAGGACGTTCCTCTGTGGTTTTATCAGCTACCTGACCGTCGACGATGAGCTCATAGGTGAGCGCTACTACTGCATTGGTTTTGATTTTCATATCTTATGTTTTTATGTTGTTTATAATCCGCTGAATTCGCATTTCCCGAATGCAAGGGAAGGAATCAGCCATCTTGTCCAGTCCTTGGGGTCATTGCCTGTGAGAAGCAAACGTGACCAGAGCGAGAGCATGTTTCCGGTAAAATTCATCTCCTTGACCGGGTGGACTTTTTCTCCGTTTTCAAATAGAAAGCCTTCGACTCCATAGGAGAAATCACCTGTGAGGGGATTACAGTTCCCTCCGTTGAAGCCGGTGACAAGAATGCCTCTCCCCACTTGTCTCATCAGACCCCGGCAGTCCGTTCCGTCATCCTTTGTGAATCTTACTGCAGAAGGGGACTGGACGGTGATATCCATTCCCATCTTGAGCGCATAGTAGGTCCCCAGAAAGTAGGTGCATACTTCTCCGTCTCTGATAATATCCATATCAGCTGTCGCAATGCCTTCGGCATCATACCAGGTGGAACCTGCCATTTCGGGTATATGGGGCCTGTCACATAGTGACATTTTTTGCGGGAAGAGTTTTTTTCCTAAGGAATCGGTGAGGAAAGAA
>JAZUEO010000061.1:0-4276 GCA_045640205.1 Candidatus Coprenecus sp.
TCCTATTTTGCCGGGATGTATGTGGTCGGTGTCACAGCTGGTCTTCTGATGGGGTGGAGTTCCATTTCCTGCGTGTTCCTGGGGGGTATGCTCTCTATGACATCTTCCACCATCATACTCAAGGCTTATGAAGAAATGGGCTTGAAGAAGGCTCCGTTCGCCGGACTGGTATTCGGAACATTGATTATTGAGGATATCATAGGAATTCTGCTGATGGTTATGCTTTCCACCGTGGCCGTGTCGCAGAAATTCGAAGGGCTGGAGATGCTGATGAAACTGGCGGAACTGGGCTTTTTCCTGGTTCTCTGTTTCCTGGTAGGAATCTATGTCATTCCTTCCATACTCAGGAGGGCTCATTCGGTCATTAACGATGAGATGCTTCTGATTCTGTCCGTCGGTCTTTGTTTCGGAATGGTGATGTTGGCTGACCTTGCCGGATTCTCGTCCGCCCTCGGCGCTTTCGTGATGGGGTCGCTTCTGTCGGAAACTTTGGAAGGTGAAAGAATCACAGTCTCTCTCAAACCTGTGAAAGATGTTTTCGGGGCGGTCTTTTTCGTGTCTGTGGGGATGATGGTGAATCCTTCCATAATGGTGAAATACTGGTCAACCATTCTGGTGATTACACTGCTTGTGATGTTCTTTATGCCTTTTTTCGCTATTATGGGCGGACTTGTCGCGAGAAAGGGACTGGACCTGTCGGTCCACGTAGGAATGAGCAAGGGACTTCTGGGTGAATTCGCCCTGATTATCGCTGCTCTGGGTACTTCGCTGAATGTTCTTGATGAATATGTGTATCCTGTAATGGTAGCGGTTTCTGTGATAACTACCTTCTGTATTCCTTATTTTATCAAAAGTTCAGATGCTGTATCCTCTTGGCTCGGAAAGCATATTCCGCAACGTATCCTGAATTTTATCAATCCTAATACGGCAGACGAAAACAAGGGGCTGAGCAAGAGTGAATGGATGAATTTTCTCAAGGGATATCTCATCAGGGTGGCTGTGTATTCCGTATTGCTATTCGCTATCCTGCTGTTTTTCAGAAACTGGCTTTTCCCCGAGGCTCTTCTGGTCGGTAAGAAATTGAAATTTGGCGTGACGCTTATCAGGTGGATGAGCGCAGCTGCTACCGTGATGATAATGTCGCCTTTCATCGCCGGTCTTCTGTCGCAGAGCCGAAAAATGAAGGAGACTTTCAAAATGCTGTGGTCAGACAGCACCCGGCCGAACAAGGGACCGCTTATTGCAATGGTCTGCCTCAGGCTGTATCTGGCAGTCTTTTTCACCACAGAGGGCATACTGCTCTATTTCCAGCCTTCATTCTGGACATTTCTGGTGACTATTCTTTCTGCCGGAGTTATATGTTTATTGTCGCGGCGCGACGTGAATCGTTTCAGACATGTGGAGGAGCATTTCATTACTAATCTGTCGGAGAAGGAGGAACAGGAAAAGGTGGAGGCTCCGATAACTTCCGATATCAGAAGTAAACTCTCAGGTCACGATATCCATATAGAAACCGTTACCGTTTCACAGAATTCCAGATATGCCGGAATGGCATTGCGGGACATTCCTATAAGAGCGGAATTCGGAGTCAATATAGTCAAAATCATCAGGGGTAGGAAGGTTATAGTCATTCCATCCGCCAATGAATGTGTTTACCCTATGGACAGGATTGTGGCCATAGGTACGAAGGGACAGATAGAGAGCTTTATGGCTGTTATGGAGGAAGATGCCAATATGGAGCCTTCTGAAAACGTTTATCTTCCTTTGGATGCCTATGTCCTTGGAGAAAAATCGTACCTTGCCGATAAGTCACTTAAGTTTACGGATATGCGAAGCCACGGGTGTATGTTGGTAGGTGTGGTGAGGGGTCAGAAGTCCATTATGAACCCGTCTCCCGATTTCGTGTTCCGGGCAGGTGATGTCGTGTGGATGGTAGGGGAACGGGCGCAGTGCCTGTGGTTTGCATAGGACATTTTTCTCATGATGATGAAAGTTTGTAATTACATTTTTTTTTCATTAACTTTGAAATTCATTTTTAAGCCAAACAGATAATTCATTATGTCCAACAAATTACAAGAACTGACAGATAAGCTCTATAATGAAGGGCTGTCAAAAGGTAAACAGGAAGCCGAACAGATGAAGGCGACAGCTCAGGAGGAAGCTGCCCGCATCGTGGCTCAGGCCCGTGCCGAGGCGGAAAAAATCATCGCTGAAGCCAGAAAACAGGCTGAAGAGATACGTACCAATACAACAAACGATCTCCGAATGGCATCCGTTCAAACCATCGCATCCATAAGGAAGCAGGTTGAAAACCTGATAGTCGCGAAGACTACTGTAGCCCCGCTTGAAAGTGCTATGTCGGATGATGAATTTATTAAGGAACTTCTGATGACTATTGCACGTGCTTTCAATCCTTCGGCTGCCGAAGCTGTTCCGCTTGAGGTGATATTCCCAGCTTCCAGACAGAAGGAAATGGCTGCTTTCGTCGAGAAAAAAGCAGTGGATGTTATGGGTAAGGGTCTTGAAGTCTCATTCTCAAAGCATTTCAAAAATGGATTCAAGATAGCTCCGAAGGGTGAGGGATATGCCATCAGCTTTACCGAGGAGGATTTTTCCGGAATGCTTTCCGATTTTCTGAGGCCGGGAACCAAGAAACTCATTTTCGGCTAATTACAAGCAAATGAATAATTATCACTACATCATAAGCGGACTTCCGTGCCTGTCGGCTGATTTCTCTCCTGCACAGTTCTCATACGAAGAGACTGTGGGGCATATTCTGCCTCTTTTGAGTGAACGGGACAGGAGGGCAGTGGCTTGGATAGAGCAGGGCTTCATACCTGCCAATCTGGGTCATCATTTTTACAGGGGAGCGTCGAAGTGTTCCATTCCCTTCATCCGCCGTTGGTATGAGTTCGATCATAATCTCCGGAACGCCCAGGTGGATTATCTTTCCAGAAAAGAAGGTTTCGATTCTGAAAGGTGGACGGATGGCAGTTTCAGTACTGAGTTCGAAGATTATCCGCAAATGTACCGAGTCTTCGAAATGGAGGATATGATGGAACGTGAACGTGCACTCGACAGACTGCGCTGGGAGAAAGTCAACGAACTGCTCTCATTCCACTATTTCGACATAGACGTGATTCTCGGATTTGTCATCAAGGCCAGGATAGTGGCCAGATGGTCGGAGATGGATCACGAAAAAGGTGTCAGGATGTTTGAAGAACTTGTGGCTGAGGTCAGAGGTACTTTCAAGGGTGTCAATTATCAGGATAACAATAAATAATTATATAAATGGAACAGATCAGGAAAACCACAGGTAAAGTGACGGGTATCATTTCGAACCTTGTGACTGTATTGGTGGATGGCCCCGTGGCCCAGAATGAAATCTGCTTCATCCACCTCGGTGGGGTCAGGATGATGGCGGAGGTCATAAAGGTCAGCGGAAAGTATGCATCGGTGCAGGTTTTCGAGAGTACCCGCGGTCTTAAAAACGGCGACTTTGTGGAATTCGAAGGACATATGTTGGAGGTGACCTTGGGCCCGGGACTTCTGTCATCGAATTTCGACGGACTTCAGAATAATCTCGCCACGATGAACGGAGTCTTTCTAACCAGAGGGGAATACACACTTCCGATAGACCCGGAAAAAGAATGGGATTTCACACCCATCGCCAATGCCGGTGACAGCGTTGTGGCTGCCGACTGGCTCGGTGAAGTGAAAGAAGGCTGGCTGCCTCACAAGATAATGGTTCCTTTCTCATTCAAGGGGACTTATAAGGTGGAGAGTATCGTGCCTGCCGGTACATACAAGGCTAATTCCACCATAGCGGTTCTCGTGGACTCGGAAGGTGAAAAACATAATGTATCAATGTTGCAGAAATGGCCCGTCAAGGTAGCTGTCACCGCATACAGGGAGAAACCGAGACCCTATCGCGTAATGGAGACCGGGGTAAGGTGCATCGATACACTCAATCCTATTGCCGAAGGCGGAACGGGATTCATACCCGGTCCTTTCGGATGCGGGAAGACTGTTCTTCAGCACGCCATAGCCAAGCAGGGGGAAGCTGATATCATCGTTATGGCAGCCTGCGGGGAACGTGCCAATGAGGTGGTGGAGATTTTTACTGAGTTCCCGGAACTGGTGGACCCACGTACCGGACGCTCGCTGATGGAACGTACCACTATCATTTGCAATACTTCCAATATGCCTGTGGCTGCCCGTGAGGCTTCCGTTTATACAGCGATGACCATCTGCGAGTATTACCGCGCTATGGGGC
>JAZUEO010000062.1:0-2604 GCA_045640205.1 Candidatus Coprenecus sp.
GTTGTCTTGCTTTCATCCCAGCGTTTCAAGGCAGCCTGAAGCTGGACATCGTCGCGAAGCCTTATTACCGGGCCGGCACTCTGGAAATAATATCTGACAGCTATCTCCTCTTCAAGCAAAGGCTTAATCTGTGACTTTGCCTTCATAAGCGCTGTCTTCTTATCCATACGCACCGCCTTGCCTATGGTATCAAGCTGCGATGCAATCTCTTCATACTCACCGTCTTTCTTGAGCTGTTCCACCAACAGGTCATAATATGTCCGGCTCTCGCTGCGGTCATCGAATTTCTGCTCTGCAGCCCAGTCCACGAACTCCGCATATTCCTCATCGCTCAGATGGAATTCAGCCAAAGGAGCTATGGAATCGTGCTTGCGTGCGAACATTACAGGATAATTGTTGGTAAGCCCGCTGAGGACCACAGAATACGTGATTCTGTTATAGGCCGCAGCATCCACTATGAAATCCGGAGTGATTCCGCCGCCATCACGCACGATACGACCGGAAGCCGTTTTGAATTCCCTGGTCAGGGAATCGGGGACATTGCCCACACTTCCGTCTTCCGCGCGGTGGGAGTAATCCTTTGCCTGGACACAACGCCCCGAGGGTGTGTAATACTTGGCGGTAGTGACCTTGAGCTGTCCGTCATAGACTATGGGCACTATTTTCTGCACCAGGCCCTTGCCATAACTCCTCTTGCCGGCAATCATTCCACGGTCCAGGTCCTGGATGGCGCCTGCCACAATCTCCGAAGCCGAGGCCGAGCCCGAATCCACCATCACCATAACGGGAATCTTCGTATCCACAGGGTCGTGTCTCGTCACGTATTTGGATTCTTTTTCCAGAGAGCCGCGTGTCGTTACGACAAGAGTTCCCTTGGGCACGAAAAGTGACACTATCTTTATCGCCTCATCCAGAGAGCCGCCGCCATTGCCGCGCAAATCCAGCACCAGACGCGTCATACCCTGTTTTTTCAAAGCATAATACGAATCGCGGATTTCTTCATAGGCATTCTGGGTGAAGCCTGTCTGGAAAATATATCCCGTCTTGCCGTCCGACAATATCCCCGCATATTCGACATTGGGAAGATGTATCTTCTCACGGGTAATTTTCAAATCAACAAATTCGCCTGTGCGTACCTTCTTTACCTGGAATTTCACATCCGTACCTGGCTTTCCTTTCATACGGCTGCTGGCCTGTCCGACCTCCAGACCGCTTGCGGGTGTCCCGTCTATGGAAATGATTTCATCGCCGC
The DNA here is from genome assembly GCA_045640205.1 of Candidatus Coprenecus sp. Taxonomy (GTDB): domain Bacteria; phylum Bacteroidota; class Bacteroidia; order Bacteroidales; family UBA932; genus Minthomonas. The sequence continues at coordinate 1,253 of JAZUEO010000062.1, forward strand.
ATCTGAGCCCGGCTCTGGCGGCTGGAGAATTCGCATACGGCTCGTTGATGACCACATTTCCGTCCTTCTCCGGCTTATAGATGATTGCTCCTATGCCACCGTAGGTATTGGAAATCATCATCTCGAAATTGTCCTGTTCCGCTTCCGGCACATAAACGGTATAAGGGTCAAGATTTTCCAGCATCTGGTCGACACCGGCCTTATACATCCTGTCCACAGGCAGGCTGTCCACGTAATAACGTGACAGATTGCTCATTATCGAGTTCTGTATCTCCACCCATTGCCCCAGTTTGAAACTCTTGGATTGGGGAAATGCCGCAACCGTCACAGATACGGCCGCCAGAAATGAAACTATGGTTTTGAAAGATTTCATCATATCACTGTTTTTTGCCCTCCGCGGCCAGATATCGGAACATCTTTTCCATTGCAAGGCCACGGTGGGACACTATATTCTTTTCTTCTTCAGGTAATTGGGCCATACAACGCCCGGGTGTGGAATCCGCAATGAACACGGGGTCGAAGCCGAAACCTGCCACACCACATTTTTCGCTGTGTATGGTACCGGGACAATGCCCGCGGAAAAAGTGAGGCTGGCCGTCAAGTATCAACGTGATGCAGCATTCGAAACTGCCGCGACGCTTATCCGGAGTATTTGCCCCCAGCCTGTCCAATTCGTACAGCAATTTATCGATTCCACTTGCAAAATCCCTGTCACAATATCTTGCAGTATAGATTCCCGGAGCTCCGTCCAAAGCCTCGACCTCAAGACCTGAATCGTCCGCGATACAATCGCAATGCCAACGATCCCAGACATATTGCGCTTTCTGAAGCGAATTCTCCTCGTAAGTCAATCCAGTCTCGGGGATGTCGATTTTTTCGGGCATCGGCCGGACCGTCACCTGCAGGCCATATTTCTTACCAAGAACATCACATATCTCCTGCGCTTCGCGAAGCTTTCCCGCATTGCCGGTTGCAAACATCAGTTCCATTGCCATCAATTTTTGAAAAGTTGTCTGACAAGTTGCGGGACATCAGCCACTTTGACCACCTCTATCCCCCTGGCAGAAGCACTAGTAGAGGCATATTTCGATACGAATATCTTTTTGAATCCAAGACGCGCCGCCTCGCTGACCCTGCGGTCGGTCTGACTGACGGGCCTGATTTCTCCGCTGAGCCCGACTTCACCGGCAAAACACACATCGGACGGTTCCGCCATATAGAAGGTGCTGCAGAGGACTGCCGCTATCACGGACATATCACAAGCCGGATCGGTCACTTTCAAGCCTCCAGCCATATTCAAGAACACGTCCTTCTGGCCCAGCTTGAATCCGGCCCTCCTTTCCAAAACGGCC
>JAZUEO010000063.1:0-3204 GCA_045640205.1 Candidatus Coprenecus sp.
GAAGAATATGCGGGGAAGAAGGAGCGGATGTCATTTACGGCGCAGGAGAATGAACGGCTGGAGGTCTTGCCCGTGAGGGCGGAAACTTCAGCGAAAAGCTGCCCTTTGTAGTGGGCCCCGAGGACGAGGTCCACCCCTTTCATCTTGAGAATTTCATCGCTCTTGAGCTGGGCGTAGCAGCCGGTGACGGCTATGATGGCATCGGGGTTGATGCGCTGGAGGCGTCGGATTATGTTCCTGCATTTCTTGTCGGAGTGCTCGGTGACGGAGCAGGTGTTGATGACATAGATGCCGGCACTTTCCGTAGGCGGTACTACGGTATAACCACCGGATACAAATTCCCTCTCGAGAGTTGATGTCTCGGAGTAATTGAGCTTGCACCCCAAAGTGTAAAATGCTACGGTTTTCTGCATGGCGCAAAGATAGATGATTCCGGGGAATTTGTTACCTTTGCAGAGATGAATGCCAGACTCTATCTGATTCCGTCCCCATTGGGGGACAATGACCCTCTGGAGGTGATTCCCGCTCCGGCGCTGAAGGTGCTGGAAAGTGTGGAGCACTTCGCCGTGGAGGAAGTGCGCACTGCTCGCAGGTATCTGTCACGGGCCGGTTTGAAGGGAAAAATAGATGCGCTTCATTTCTATGAGGTCAACGAACACTCCTCGCAGGAGGACATTGAGTCCGTTTTCAAGGTTTTAGCCTCCGGCAATGATATGGCTCTCATCTCGGAAGCGGGTCTTCCGGCGGTAGCGGACCCCGGGGCGAAACTTGTTTCGCTGGCTCACAAAGGCGGGGTGGAGGTGGTTCCGTTCGTAGGACCTTCGTCGCTGATGTTGGCCCTGATGGCCTCCGGAATGAACGGACAGCGCTTCGCATTCCACGGTTATCTGCCCGTAAAGCCCGATGCGCGCCGTGAAGCTTTGCGTGGCTTGGAGAAGCGCAGTTCCTCTCTCGATGAGAGCGAAATATTGATAGAGACTCCTTACCGGAATGATGCTATGCTGGCGGACATCCTTTCAGTGTGCAAAGCGTCTACGCGCATTTCTATTCCCGCCGACATAACATTGCCGACACAGTTTATCAGAACGCGCACTGCAGCGCAATGGAGACAGACTCCTGTCACCATCGGCAAGCGTCCCTGCGTTTTCATTATTTATTCGGGAGGGCAGATGTGATGATGGGGAAGATAGAATTGAAAGGAATGCATTTTTTCGCCAGGCACGGAGTGTATGAACAGGAACGGATAGACGGAAATGATTTTTTGGTGGATTTCTCCTGTGATGCGGATATTTCTGCCGCGTCAGTGTCGGATAATCTGGATGACACTATCGATTATCAGCTGATTCACAGTATAGTCGCGGAGGAAATGGATATTCCTTCATCTCTTTTGGAGCACGTGGCGGGGAGAATCCTCCGCCGCATAAGGGCTGAGATTCCGGAACTCCTTCACGCTTCGGTCTCGATATCCAAAATGAATCCTCCGCTGCCGACTGCGACAGAGTGTTCAAAAGTAACGTTGTCATATTAAAAAACTTGCTCAAATGGCCAATTCCATAACCTTTCTGGGTACAGGCACTTCTTCCGGTGTTCCTCTTATAGGATGCGGATGTCCGGTGTGCCTTTCGGAAGATGTAAGGGACAAGCGTCTGAGGACTTCGGCCTATTTACAATACGAGGGGCTTCGCCTGATTATCGATGCAGGCCCTGATTATAGGCAGCAGATGATTTCTGCCGGAATATCAAATCCCGATGCCATCCTCCTTACCCACGCCCATATGGACCATATCGGAGGACTGGATGATATCCGTTCCTTCAATTACCTTCAGAAGAGGGCGTTCCCCATTTACTGCGAGGATGATGTCGAGGATGTCCTGCGGAAAGTTTTTTATTATGCTTTCGACGAACCGAAATATCCCGGAGCCCCCGATTTCGAAATGCACCGAATCAAGGCCGGAACCCCTTTCTACATTCACGGGGTGGAAATTCTGCCGGTGCGGATTTTTCACGGGAAAATGCCTATTGTAGGTTTCCGGTTCGGGTCTCTGGCATATCTGACCGACGTAAGCCATATAGATGATGAATCCTTCGCACTCCTGAAAGGGGTGAATCTGCTGGTGGTCAGTACAGTCAGTTATAAAAAGCACCATTCCCACTTTTCAGTGTCCGAGGCTCTCGATGCCATAGAAAAATTGGCTCCGAGGCGAGCTTTCATAACACATCTATCCCATAGGGTGGGCACTTATACGGAGTTCTCGTCACATCTTCCGGAAGGCGTTTCTGTGGCCTTCGACGGTTTGACGGCAGAATTCTGATACGATAAAAATCAAAAATAAAAAATCAAACGACGCGGCTTATGCATAAAATCAAAATTCCTTTGTTGGGCAAAGTACTAATAGCCATCGGACTCGGAATAGGGTGTTCCTATTTCTTTCCTCTTCCCATCATGAGGATTTTCGTGACTTTCAGTGGCCTTTTCGGTGAGTTTCTATCATTCGTGGTGCCTGTTCTGATACTGGCGCCTGTCGCTCCCGGTATCGCCGATTTGGGTCAGAAAGCAGGGAAACTGCTTGGTATTACAGCTCTGCTGGCATATGTGTTTACCGTTTTCTCCGGATTCCTGGGATATTTTTCAGGCAGACTGATTTTCCCATCTCTTATGATGGATGCCGGAAATATGTCTGCCGCTATGGACAATAGTAATGACATATTGAGCTATTTTCACATTGAAATGCCTCCTCTGATGGACGTGATGTCGGCACTCATCATTTCGTTTATTCTGGGAATAGGTCTTTCCAAAATCAAGGGTGGACTGTTCGTAGGGATACTCAAGGAACTTCAGGACGTCATAATGTTGGTAATCGAGAAAGTTCTGATTCCGTTGATTCCATTTTTCATTTTCAGCATATTCCTTAAAATGGGAGCTGAGGGACAGTTGGGTTCCATTCTCGGGCAGTTCGTGCTGATTATTCTGGTAATTTTCCTGATGAGTGTTCTTCTGTTGCTGATTCAATTCAGCATCGCCTTCGCAGTGACGGGGAAGAATCCTTTCAAGGCTCTGAAGGTAATGTTGCCGGCTTATGTCACGGCATTGGGAACCCAGTCCTCAGCGGCTACCATACCTGTTACTTTGGCTCAGACCAAGAAAAACGGTGTTTCTGATGAGGTGGCTGATTTCAAGTCGGATCGTAGCCATGTCGTTCTGTG
>JAZUEO010000064.1:0-5263 GCA_045640205.1 Candidatus Coprenecus sp.
CGCAGCATAATCAACCGTTCCCGGTTGGGTGGCTGGACTTGTTTGATTGTTTGTCGTTGTTTCCATTTGCCTTGATTTTTGAGTTTCGGCAAAGGTGGATCAGATTATTCAAAGGCCAAGGCGGAGAAGTGAACGCTTACACATCAAAAAATGCCTGCTTATCTTCTGCATACTTCTCCTGCGCATGAGTTTTCCCTGCGGCATGCAACACCACATCAAAATGGCCTTTCAATTGAGGAACATCTCTTGCCAAATCGACGGATATCATATTCTGTGAACTTTTACCAAGAGTAGTTACATCATACGTATTCTCAAGTAAGTTCACCGTATTCCTACCAAGAAAGCCTGAAGCTCCTGTAAATAATAGCCTAACCACAATACTTGACAAAGATAAGTAAATAATTTCGATATCACGTATTATTTTCACAAAAAGCAGCTTACAGAGTATCTGTTCTATCGCTCTTTCTGTCCGCCAACAAAACTAAGGTCTTGATCCTTATATAAATCAGTATAAAATTACAAGATTTGATGTAAGTTTGCATCTTATGATAAAGAGAAAAATATATATGCTATCGCTCTGCATCCTTTTGGGGACATTCTGTTCCTCCACTGCCATAGCACAAAATTACGACGACATACGGCATCCCGTTGACTCCGCCACAGGACAGTCTCTAAGCGAACGCATATTCAAAATCGAGAAAAAAAGCGATGTTTTCAATCTCCTGTTCGACATCAGAGGAGGAGTTTATGATACTTTTGACGATGAGACCGACAGAGTCAAACTCGCCATATCATATTTCAGACCACGCATATTCGGCACCATAGGCAAGTGGAGTTATTTAATACGGCTCAATTGCCTCGGCAACCATGACCGTACGCGTGACGGAGCCAACAGTCTGGTCGATATTTTAATGGTATCATTCCGCCCGAATGAACACTGGAGCTTTGATTTCGGCAAGAAATGGTTCAATTACGGAGCATACGAATTCCAGGATGATGCTTTGAGAATATTGGAATTTTTCGAATACGACTACTACGTTCAGGATGGAGGATTCGGACTCACCGCCGATGCCAGTTATCACTTCGGAAAACAGACCATAGGTTTTCAGATAGCCAATGCCTCCCGAATGGATTTATATGAGAATTACCCTGCCGCAAAGGGGCATATAGAAAAAAACCGAGCTCCCTTCCAATATACCGTTAACTGGATAGGCAGTCTTTTCAATGACCATCTCAACACATACTGGTCTTACACTCTTTTGAATCAAGCCAAGAACTGCTTTACCTCACAAGTATCACTCGGAACCAAAGTGAAATTCAGAAAATGGGACTTCGTTCTGGATTATTTCGGGGCATCCGGAGATTTGGACCACCTCGGGATAATCAACAGCGATGCGGTAACAACCGGATACACATCCATAAAAGGTGGACCCGCTATGATTACGGATGTAAAATATAACAATATCATCGGCCAGTTTGAGTTCCGTCCTGGTCAGAGATGGAATATTCTGCTCAAGGGTGGCGTAACCACCTCCAGTACCGATAATGTCGAAATGTTTCACAATTACAGAACGACTTACGAATACACCGGTGCTGTACAATTCTTCCCCGACCTCACGCAAGACTTAAGGATTTCGTTGGCTTACATCGGCCGGCATCACAGATTCACTACTGCCTGCGGACTTGACAATATCGATTACGGCAGACTTGAACTCTCCCTTATCTATAAATTGAAAGCATATTAAGAATCTACCGCAACCACGGGCACCACTTCGATATGACCGCGGATATCTGGGTATGTTCCAGAAGAAAACCGTCGTGTCCGAATGAAGAAGAAATGGTCACATATTCCGATTCCGTTCCGGTACAGCAGTCTGCCAGAAAACGGTTTTCCTCCGGTGGGAACAGACCATCACTGTCTATCCCGATGCACAGCACTCTGGCCTTTATCCTCGAAAGAGCCTTCTCAACTCCCCCACGCCCACGTCCCACATTATGCGTATCGAGGGAATTGGCTATCAGGTAATAACTGAAAGCATCGAACCTGCGTTCCAGTTTCTCCCCCTGATACTGCTGATATGTAGCTGCCCTCCGCGCTATGAGAACATCGGCGTCCTTTTCAAACTGAGTCATCCCATACCCCTTATAGGAACGGTACGAAATGAGGGCAATGGCTCTGGCCGCAGCCAGTCCTGCTCTGCCATAAGAAACAGCGTTGTCATCCAATGCCGAATTCGCACCTATCAGGATACCATTCTCTCTTTTTTCAGCCACTTCGCGGCAATGAGCCATAAATGACTCATCGGCCCTCAAGGACATTCTCTGGGACTCCTCCCAAGCTGTTCCACACGGAGAAACTCTGGCATTCATTGCCAGTAAGCAGGCATTTTCTATCAAGTCAGGATTCATTATCGCCCATTCCAATGCCTGGAATCCACCGGTGCTACCTCCTATTATGAGGTCTATCTTGTCTATTTTCAAATGCTTTCGAAGCATCTCGTGGGCCTTCACCATATCGCGGATGGTAATGATGGGAAAAGCATCCGAAAGGGGGTCGGTGGGGCCCACGGACAAAGGTTCGGGATGCGTTCCGCCGGTATCTGGCGAAGGAAAGGGTTTCCATATCGCTCTGGTACCGTAACAGGAGCCTAACATATTGGCACAAATCACGAAATACCGGTCCGTATCGAAAAAAAGTCCGGGACCGACGAGAGTTTTCCACCACTCGGAAGGGTCGGCATTGGCCGTCAAAGCGTGAGTCACCCAAATTACTTTCCTTCCCTGCACAGCGGGACAACTGGCATAATAACAGATTTCCAAGTCTTCCAGCACTCCTCCCGCTTCAAGAACAATGGGGGTTTCGCATTTATAAAGATACCTTTCCATTCCGATGTAAACAAGAAAGCCTATAACGGCAATCTTACTCAGCCGCTATAGGCATAAAACAATTTTTTAATCCTGGACAGGGCTGTACTTCGGCACGAGAGATTTCATTATACACCAGGCGATGAGGTAAGCCACACCGCAGAAGCAAAACATAATGAAATAGCCTGCCGGCTTACCTTCGAAACCGAGAAACGTAAAAGCGCTGCCCGCATTTTCCGCATAGGTAAACAGGTTTCCGGCAATTTTCTGAATAAACATCGAGCCAACACCTCCTGCCATAGCACCTATTCCGGTAACAGTGGCAATAGCCCCTTTCGGGAACATATCACCGACAGTAGAAAAGATATTGGCACTCCATGCTTGATGACCGGCGGCTGCTATTCCGATGAGAATGGCAGGCCACCAGGGAGTATTGAACTTCACCCCAAGAGGCTGGGCCAGAAGCGAGCATAGTGGAAGGAATGCAAACATAAGCATCGCCAGCATTCTCCCGTTATAAGGATGCATCCCCTTTTTCTCCACAAAAATCTTCGGCAGATAACCTCCGAATATGGAAACTACGGTAACTATTGCATACAGAGTAAAAATCAAGCCCTGTCCCAGAATTGAGGTAGTGGGAGCATTGAACTGATTGCTGAAATATGAAGGAGCCCAGAAAAGGAAGAACCACCAAACACCGTCCGTAAAGAATTTACCTGTAATGAATGACCATGTCTGCCTGTATGTAAAACATTTCATAAAGGGGATGGTTTTCTCTGCGGCAAGTGCGGCCTTTTCAGCTGCATCCGCAGCATCATCCTGCTGGACATACTCCAGTTCAGCAGCATTCACGTGCTTGCTGTTCTGGGGTTTGTCATACATAAATCCCCAGAAGAACATCCAAATGAAACCGAGGGCACCGATTATGATGAAAGCCATCTCCCATCCGAACTTCTGGGCCAGAGGTGGAATACAAAGAGGTGCAGCGAGGGCACCGACAGAAGCTCCGGCATTGAAGATAGAGGTAGCGAATGCCCTGTCCTTCTTAGGGAAATATTCAGCAGTCACCTTGATGGCGGCGGGGAAGTTTCCGGCTTCACCGAGGGCCAGAATGCCACGGCACAGGAGAAAGAGATAAACTGAAGTCGTAGAAACGGCCAACGCTATATTGCTCCCGGCTTCAAGCGCCTTGAGCGCCGACGCACTTTCCACTCCATCTACCAGAAAAGCTGTCCCCCATCCGCAGAAAGCGTGAAGGCAGGCACCGAAAGACCATACTCCGATGGCGATAAGATATCCTTTCTTGGTTCCCATCCAATCCACGAACTTGCCCGCGAAAAGACAGGCTATCGCATAGAAGATGGAAAAGAAACTGGTAATGGTTCCATAATTGGCATCCGTCCAGTGGAATTCCGGTTTGATAAATTCTTCATACGTAAGGGAAAGCACCTGACGGTCAAGATAATTAACTGTTGTGGCCACGAAAAGAAGTGAGCAGAGCCACCAGCGCCAGTTCGTCATTAATTTTTGATTGGTCGATAATTGAGACATAACTATACTTTTGATTATTGTTTTCTGGCTTCGGAAATATAATTGAGCGCCTCAAGGCACTTATCGGAAATGGCTTTCCAGTCACCCGAAGAAATTACGTCGGACGGGAAGAGTTTCGAGCCCATACCAACGCAAGTCACTCCGGCCTTAACCCATGCGGTCAGATTGTCACGGGTAGGTTCCACCGCACCCGTTACCATCAGCATACTCCAAGGCATCGGGGCAAGAATGTTCTTGATGAATGAAGGACCTCCCACGCAACCGGCAGGGAACACTTTGCACAGTTCACATCCAGCCTCCTGCGCAATGCCTATTTCCGTTACGGTTCCGCAGCCCGGACTGTATGGTACGCACCTGCGGTTGCAAACCCTGGCCACCTCGGCATTAAACAAAGGTCCCACGATGAAATTCGCCCCCATCGAAAGGTATAGGGAGGCCGTACCGGCATCCACGATGGAGCCGACACCGAGAATCATCTCAGGGCATTCTTTCACTGAAAATTTCATCAGCTCGGAAAATATTTCAAACGCAAAATCTCCGCGGTTTGTAAATTCGAACGCACGGACACCGCCTTCATAACAGGCCTTGAGAACATTCTTGGCTACTTCGATGTCCTTATGATAAAATACCGGAACCATTCCGGTCTGCGCCATCACACTGATGGTTTTGATTTTATTGAACCTTGCCATAACTTATCTGCTTACTCGTCCGGAAGCATCCCCCTTCATCAGGTTCTCGACTTCCGGAACAGTTACTTGATTGAAATCCCCGAAAATGGTATGTTTCAGGCAGGAGGCGGCCACTGCGAAGTTCAGAGCCTTCCCGTCATCTCCCTTATAGGTCAAAA
>JAZUEO010000065.1:0-2460 GCA_045640205.1 Candidatus Coprenecus sp.
TTCCACAAAAAATAATCAGGCAAAAGAGGACGAATAGTACAAATAGCTACAAAGTTGTAGAATCCAAAAAGTCCCAAATCGCCACTACAGCGGTCTGGGACTTTGATATCTCAAAACTGAAGTGTCAAAGATGAGAAGGTAACAAAAAAATACAATTTTCAAATTTTTCTCCTTTCCTGACCACGGACTTGTCATCGAATTCCCGTTGTCGTTGAGAAAATCGGGACTTCCGGGAAGTAAGGAAGATGTCTTGAAATGGTTCACGAATTTTATTATAGCAGATTTTTTGATAGATTTGCGTTTGAAATGAGGGAGCGTACCGATGGGTATGTGACCGAATTGAAAGATTAATCATTTCAAAACAGCTTCTAAAATACAGATTATGAAATCAAACGGCGATTATGACTGGAGTTTCTCCTCGGTAGGAGGCAGACCAAGAGTAAATCTTTCAAAAGGAGAGGATTTGCTTCATCTTGATGAACTGGACCAGAAACTGTGGACTGTCCTCAGCTGTCCTGTCAAGGGGCTTGAAATGGACAGCAGAATACTGTCAGTTCTGGATTCCGATTCAGACGGACACATTCACGTAAAGGACATATTGAGAGTCACCAACTGGCTCAAACCCATCATAAACGACCCTGATTTTCTGCTCCGTGGAGACTCATACATTCCTCTCTCGCTGTTCAATAGAAAAACACCGGAAGGTGATGCGATTTTCAATTCCGCAAGACATATCCTGAATGTACTCAATCTCGACCAGGAGTTCATATCCACCGACAACGTTTCAGACATAGAAGCCATATTCAAGAATACCGCTTTCAACGGGGACGGAATCGTAACCGCCCTTTCCACCGATGATGAGACTTTGAAAGCTGTCATCCGGGACATTATCACCACTATGGGTCCGGTCAAGGACCGCAGTGGTGAAGACGGGATAAACGCAGATATCACCGAGCGCTTTTTCGCGGCTCTTCAGGAGTACTCGCAGTGGAAAGCGGCGGGCGAAGCCGACAAGGAGAATGTTTTCCCTTTCGGAGAAGATACAGAAAAAGCATATGACAGTATGATGGCTGTCAGAGATAAAATCGATGATTGGTTCTTACGCTGCTCTCTGGCCTCATTTGACAATGGGAGCATCCCATCACTGGATACATCTACAGGAAGAATAGGCGCACTCAGTGAAAAGAATCTCATCGAGTGCGGTGATGAAATCGCGCTCTGCCCGCTGGCAAAAGTAAATCTCTCCGGAGAACTTTCACTTACAGATGGTATCAATCCTGCCTGGCAGAAAGCCTTCGATTCATTCAGAACTGATGTTCTGGCCAAAGCGTCCATACAGGGGGATACACTCACTCTATCCCAATGGGAATCTTTAAAAGACAGGCTGGCTCCGTTCGGAGATTATCTCGGCGCGAAACAGGGTGCCGTAATCGAGGTTCTGGGGCAGGAAAGAATAGGACAGATTCTGGAACTGAATGCCAAGGACTCCATCATAGCCCTCATTACAAAAGATTTGGAATATACAGCGGAATCTGACAATATCGACCAAGTCTCCGACCTGCTTTTCATCTATCGGGATTTATACAGATTACTGAACAATTTCATCACCTTCAAGGATTTCTACACTCCCGAAAACGAACGCCTCGCCGTATTCCAGGCAGGACGCCTCTATATCGACCAACGCTGCTGCCATCTGTGCATCAAGGTAGATGATATGGGCAAGCAGAATACGATGGCTCCGCTCAGCGGAATGTTCCTGCTATACTGTAATTGCGTTTCAAAACACTCACCTGAAACCATGACCATCGCCGTGGCTGTAACAGATGGAGAAATAGACAATCTCCGTGAAGGGAAAAACGGTATCTTTTATGACCGGAGCGGGATGGATTGGGATGCCACCGTAATCAAGGTAATCGATAATCCTATAAGCATCCGTCAGGCATTTTGGACACCTTACCGCAGATTCGGTCGTTTCATCAGCGAATCCATAAACAAATTTGCCTCCGAAAAAGAGTCAGGTGTCCTTGTGAAAGGGAAAATGGGTATCGCTGACATCTCCCAGACCGCTACTTCAGCAGAAGCCAAACCTCAGAAGCAGCCCTTCGACGTGGCCAAATTCGCCGGACTGTTTGCTATGATAGGAATGGCCTTGGGAACCATTCTGGGCTTCGTCCTCGACTTATTCAAAGGATTTGCACAGCTTTCCCTGCTGCAAATGGCACTCGTTATTCTGGGAATCCTCCTCGTCATTTCCGGCCCCTCGATGATAATGGCCTGGATAAAACTCCGCAGAAGGAACATCACTCCATTGCTTAATGCCAACGGGTGGGCCATCAACAGCAAGATGCTCATCAGTGTGCCTTTCGGCAATACTTTGACCGCTATGGCCAAATATCCAATAGTAGTCGCCGCCGACGACTTGAAGAAAAAACGTAAAAAAATCCCGGCAGTCCTGATTAT
>JAZUEO010000066.1:0-2688 GCA_045640205.1 Candidatus Coprenecus sp.
CTAAGGTATTTATGAATCCGTTTATGCAAAGTTAAGACATTATTTCAAAATTTTCTTTTCCAGTCTGTATTCCCAGACCAAAAGAATCGACATTCCCCACCTTGCAAGCAGCATCACCCACCAGATGGCACCTATAGCCGCCGTAATGGTAAGGTCTTCGAGATTACTATGGGATATACCGATATGGGTATTGGTCAAATCTATGTCTCTCCGGCTCATCGTTCCGGCACGCACTTCATCCATCATCGCAGCGGCACCGTAAGCGAGTCCCACTATATTGGCTATCAGCCATAGGAAAGAACACCGTACCGGCAGTCCGAATATGTACATCAGGGGTGTCAGCATCTTTGCAATGGACTTCATCACTCCGAATTCCTTAAGCAATCCCTGCAGGATGTTCAAGGCAAAAATCACCGCTATCACCTTTATGGCCAGCAGCAACGCAGACCACAGCCATATGCTGAATGCAGGAAGGAACGTCTGCCACGATATCGCAGCCGCGGCCATTCCCCCTCCGGCGGAAGCAGTTCCGCCAAGTTCGGGAGCCCCGGGCATCACCTTGTTCAGAATCACGCCAAGTACTATGGCGGAGAGGGTTCTCGTTATTACGGCTCGGGTCGCGGAAGAACCCGTCATTTTCTGCACGGCAGTTTCCACCGGCATATTGTGCGAACAAAGGACCATAGTCATCAGAATCGTCATTGAGCGCACATCCAAATCAAGAGTGACCGCCACGGCTATAGCTGAATAGCAATTGACAAAATACCCCGTCACATAAGCCAAAGCGGCGCCTCCCGGAAGCCCCAGATGAATGAAGAGCGGCGACATCACATCCGATATGACCGCCAGTATATTGAAATATTTCAAGAGCATAATCGCGAAAGAAATCGCCACGGTCAGCTTCATTATCCAGAAAGCCGTTTTGGCCGTACCTGGCAAAAGCCCTTTTATACAGGTCGAAACCCTGTTCTTGAAATCTTCAGATATCATAAGTGCAAATATAAGTGATTTTTGCCATCGGTTTGAATCTTGAAAGCATATTAAAATCTGCCCAATAGCGATTTTTTTATACCTTTGAGCGTTATGCGCACATTTTCCTCAACATCAGGATGGCTGATACCGCTTCTGGTATCGATGTTGTTTATTATATCGATACCCTGTTCCGCCCAGACAGACATCAACAAACTGACCATAGAGGGGGGCAATGCCTCCACCCTGAATAAATTTGACCGCTCAGATATAATCAGGGACACCAAAATGGGAGTGGAAATTCCGACCCTGAAGTATGGAAAGGAGTATGACGACAGGCTTAAGGAATTGGATGCCCAGATGGAAGAAAGAAAATGGAGTGACGAACAGTCAGCATGGGAAAGGGCTTGCGAACTGGATTCAAGGATATCATACCAAAAGTACATTGACCGATTTCCCTCCGGCATTCACAGAGGAGATGCTGAGAAAAGAATAGTCGATTTCGACGTCGATGCCATTTTCAAGGGAGACTTCAATGACCTTCCCATAATGGAAAGGGTGGAAGAGGACAATGATGCTCCGAAGAGTGTCGTTATGGTAGAGAATCACACTGAATATGAACTCACCGTAATGTACCGCGGAATAGATACCAAGATGATAAAAATCCCCCCCGGTGGAAAGGGTTCCATAAGCGTCGCCAACGGCCGTTATCAAGTCGCGGCATACGTTCCTCCAAAATGGGTGCGTCCCTATGCGGGGATGCAGGATTTCGAGGGGGGAAGATATGAAACGGGGTACTGGATAGTACGGTCGCACTGAGACATTGTCAGCCCTCGGAGCCTGAAAATCTCACTATCGTTCGAAATGCTGATAATCCTTGCATTGGGTCCAGGTTCCTCCCCACTCGAAGCCGTGCTCCGTGAAGAGTTTCCAGCACAAGTCGCCTTCGACTATCTTGTAATCAAAATCCCCGGCACGATCCAAATAAGGTCCGGCCGTAGATGGTTCGATGATTTCCGTTCCGTCAGAACGAAGCTTGTAATAAGGATTATAGAGCGGATTTATATCGACAGCCAGTCCAAGACCGTGTTTCGACACTTTGGTAGTGTGGGTAATGAAACGGAAATTGAATGATGATGAATTATTGTCCCGCATAGAGCGTTCGTCATCAGCATCCCAATAATCGACCAGCCTCATTCTTTCTATGGGATAATTCTGACGGTACAATTCCTTTAAAATTTCCAGTACATCATCGGCTATTCTGCGGTTGAGCACCATCTCCCCCACCTTAATGCGACCATCCTTATCTTTATGCAGACAAAGCAGATACCTGAGTTCACTCCTGGGAACGGTACACTCTTCCTTGAATGACTTTCCCTTCATAACGGCGAATATATGATCAGGAATCTCGGAAACGGAGAAAAAACGTTCCATTCCCGTCTCAGAGACCGTTTCCGCAGGAACCGCATCCCCCGGACGGAAATCCGTATCTGATGCACAAAGCATCCCCGTAAATATCAAAAATGAACATATCAGACCGAATGGTATCAATAAATGACTGTATCGCATAATCCTATCAATATTTAGAACTTATTCTCATTACCGCCTGCTTCCCTATGTCAGTACCTCACAGGTACACATTGATTTTCAGTGGTGCTGTCATGCCTTTCTCAGTCTGTTTGATATCCTTGTCATCGTGGTTCCGTCAGCCTTGATGGC
>JAZUEO010000067.1:0-14067 GCA_045640205.1 Candidatus Coprenecus sp.
ATCTCCTCGTCGTGCTCGACCACCATTACGGAATTGCCTTCATCCCGGAGGGCTTTCAGGGAATTGATGAGTTTGATATTGTCGGATTGGTGCAGTCCTATGCTGGGTTCATCCAGAATATAAAGTACATTAACTAATTTGGATCCTATCTGGGTAGCCAGCCGTATGCGCTGGCTTTCACCTCCGCTCAATGTCCGCGTAGAGCGACTGAGAGTAAGGTAATCGAGCCCCACAGCGGTCAGAAATGAAATCCTGTCACGAAGTTCCTTTATTATGTCAGCCGCTATTCTGTTCTGTTTTTCGTCAAGACGTTCGGGAAGGGTGTTCACCCATTCATAAAGGTCGGAGATGTCCATATCCGAGACCTGTGAAATGTCAAGACCGTCCAATTTGAAATAAAGGGATTCCTTTTTCAGACGTTTGCCGCCACAGACAGGGCATATCTGTTCGGAACTGAACTGTGCTTTGCGGCTGAAAGTCTCATCGCTTTCCTGAGAATGGTGTTCCAGACGTGAGAGAATACCTTGAAAAGACATCATTTCCGAAAAGCCTCCGAAAGCATTCACTCGTATAAGATCCTCCGTCCCATACAGAACTATTCCCATCGCCTCTTCTGATATGGTGCTGATGGGTTCATAGAGCGAAAAACCGTATTTCTTCGACACCCCCTCCAGAATGGCGAAAAGCATATTGTCCCTTTTGGGCCCGATGGGAACGATTCCACCTTCGGCAATGCTCTTGCTCTGGTCGGGAATGATTTTGGAAAGGTCCACAGTGGAAATAACTCCCAGCCCGCGACAATGTGGGCACGCTCCTTGCGGGGAGTTGAATGAAAATGTATGCGGAGCCGGTTCGGGCAGCGAAAGTCCACTGTCCGGACAGATGAAATACTTGCTGTAATAATCTATTCCGCCGCTTTCTACATCCAGCACTGAAATGGAACCCTTCCCGTAGTTCAGCGCCGTCTGTATGGAATTATGTATTCTTTTTTCATCTTCCGGCTTCGGAACCAGCTTGTCGATGACCAGTTCGATGTTATGAACCTTGTATCTGTCCACCCCGGAAGTCATATCAGAGATGTATTCCAGCTTTCCATCCACCCTCATCTGTGAGTACCCCCTCTTCAGCATACTTTCGAACATCTCCTTGTAATGCCCTTTTCTTCCTTTGACCAAAGGAGAGAGAATGATGCATTTACGTCCGGAGTAATTGTCCATAATCAGGGATACGATTTGTGAATCCGAATATCTGACCATCTCCTTTCCGGTCACCGGAGAGTAAGCTTTGGCCGCACGGGCATACAGGAGGCGGAGACTGTCTGATATTTCCGTAACCGTCCCGACTGTGGAGCGCGGATTCTTGTTGGTACTCTTCTGCTCGATGGCGATGGTCGGGCTCAAACCGTCTATGCTTTCGACTTCAGGATGTTCCAAAACACCGATAAACTGCTTGGCGTACGCTGACAAAGTATCCATATACCGTCTCTGCGCTTCGGCAAAAATGGTATCGAAGGCCAGAGAGGACTTGCCGCTTCCGCTAAGTCCCGTAACCACTACCAGTTTTCCCCTCGGAATCTTGATGGAGACTCCCTTCAGGTTATGGGCGCTGGCCTTGGAAATATCGATAAAATCGGGCATTACCTGATGGGTTCAAGAAAAGGATTCGTACCCGCTTCAGTGGCAATAGTGGTGGAAGGGCCGTGTCCGGGATGCACCTCAGTGTCCGGAGGGAGAACCATTATAACGTTTTTCAAGGATTCCATAAGGGCGTCATAATCCCCTTCCGGAAGGTCTGTCCGCCCTATGCATCCGGCGAAAAGTGAATCACCTGTCAGCACGTAATGCTCCTTTTCGTTATAGTAGATGACACTACCTTTTGAGTGGCCCGGAGTAAAACGGACGACAAGGGAGGTATTCCCGAAGGCAATAAGGTCTCCATCTGCGATACCTACCGGTTCCGAAACGGGAGTTTCGAAGCTATATCCGAAAAAAGCGCAGGTGGACGGTGCCCTGTCTATCTGGGAGATGTCCACAGCATTCATATAAATGGGTATGTCCCATTTTTTGGTAATGGCACCGCATCCCAGCATATGGTCGAAATGACCGTGCGTAAGCAGAATCATCACAGGTGTAAGTGAATTCTCCCCGATGAATTTGAAAAGACGTGCAATCTCCGTGTCTGTATGGCATCCCGGATCCGTGATGGCGCATTTTCCACTTTCATCATACAGAACGTGGCAGCCTGTTCTCAAATCATTGAAATAAAATGTCTTTATCATAATATGATGCAAAAATACAAAAAGGATTGCTAATTTTGCGAAGAATCACATTATATGACAGGACAATGCATATAGCCATAGCTGGAAACATAGGTTGCGGAAAAACGACCCTCACCCGTCTGCTGGCGGAACATTACCGCTTCGAGCCTCTTTATGAAAGCGTCGAGAACAATCCATACATATATGATTTCTATTCCGATATGAAAAGGTGGTCCTTCCAGCTTCAGGTCTTCTTTCTCAACAGCCGTTTTTCGGACTTGCTCAGTATCACACCCGACCGGAATGTGATACAGGACAGAACCATTTTCGAGGATGCCAGAATATTCGCGCCGAATCTTCACGATATGGGGCTCATGGATTCCAGGGATTTTGAGAATTATTCCTCGCTTTTCGAAAGGATGATGTCACTGGTCAAAATTCCGGATTTGGTGATTTACCTGCGCTCTTCGGTCCCGAATCTCGTGGCTCAGATTCAGAAACGGGGAAGGGAATATGAAAACACCATCAGACTGGATTATCTGAATGGCCTGAACAAGAGGTATGAAGATTGGTTTGAAGGATACGATGGAGAAAAAATCGTCATCAGCGTCGATGACTGCCATTTCGATTCGAAACCTGAAGATTTGAAGAAGGTCACCGATACTCTGGACAGATATATTCTCTAATACTCGAACAGACTCCCGCCGATAAATTCCCGCAGGATGGAAGAAGCCGGAATCGTGGAAATAACATCCGGCATAACTCCC
The DNA here is from genome assembly GCA_045640205.1 of Candidatus Coprenecus sp. Classification (GTDB taxonomy): domain Bacteria; phylum Bacteroidota; class Bacteroidia; order Bacteroidales; family UBA932; genus Minthomonas. Next base: position 3,025 of record JAZUEO010000067.1, read on the forward strand.
CTGACGTGAGACAGAATAGTCAGGAGGCGTTCCACTTCAGAATGAACTTCATCATTATGTTCCAGAGAATGAAGCAAGGGTTCCAAATAGCATTTCAGGACAGACAGTTCATACACGAGTGAAGTATCGAACGAGATATCGGCTTCACTCTTGAAAGGAGCTATGAATTTATACTCTCCGGCCATTACATCCGTCCACCTTTCTATAGTACTGAACGGAATGATTCCACGTGTGCGATGGTCTCTCAGAATGCGTCGGAGAAGTCTGAAATCTTCGGGTCTGACAGTCAGCGGGCCATCTTCGAGTGAAGTCATAGTAGAAGCATATACCTTGAACAGACGACTGCCATCCATCAGGGATGTCACCATAGGATTCAAGGCGTGAATACCCTCCATAATTATTATGTCCTTTTCACCCATTCTAACCGTTTTACCGCTGGGAACATTTTTTCCACTTATGAAATCGTAACGGCGCAGTTCGACTTCCTCTCCTGCAAAAAGAGAATTCATCTGCGTGGAGAGCAGTTCCATATTGACGGCACCGGGACACTCGAAATCGAATTTACCATTTTCATCCTTCGGCGTTAATTCTCTGTCCACAAAATAGTTATCCATTCCCAAGACTATGGGATTCAGGCCAGAAACACGACATTGAATGGCCACCCTGTTCGAAGTAGTGGTCTTACCGCTGCTCGACGGACCGGCGATGAGCACCAGTTTAACATCAGGGCGATTATCGATGGCCTCGGCCACATCGCCATATTTCCTTTCGTGCAGAGACTCCGCTACGGCTATGAGAGCCCCGGCATTCCCATCTTCTATGATTTTATTGACAGATGAGAGTTGTCCTGTCTCTCCATTACAGTCCACATAGTCTCCGGTATTGGTCACATAAAGTCTCATAACAGCAATTTCAGAAAAGAGATAATACAATGAACGTCCAGTGAGCGATGATACCGGCGACGATTCCGCCTATCGTATGGGAAAGAATAGCCTTACCGGTCAGATTCCGGTACCCAAGTGTATCAAGCATAGCGGTATGGGTACTCAGGAATCCGCTCCAGCACATACCCATCGCAGTGAATACTGCGATGGCATTGCCGTCAATCCACCCCTGCTCAATAAAAACGGGAACGAGCCCCAGTGCGGCGCCGACAGCTCCGAGAGAAGTTATGGGGAATGCTATCTGATGAGGGTCATTGAATCCGAAAAGGATATCGAACAAGAAATCAAGTTTCTCGGCAATATACGGAAATAATGCCGTCCCCTGATATGCCACTCCGGTATATTCCTCGGCAGAACCGGTATCGAAGGTCAGCATCATCACGAATGTGGAGACTATCAATACTCCGGGGATTATGGCGACTCCTACCATCACACCCGATTTGCCTCCGTCCAGAAGTCCGTTCAATACCCTGACGAAAGTACTCGTTTTTTTCACGGGTTCCACTGAAGTGTTTTCTTCAGTCTCGGAGAAGACAGCGGCATATTCGTCCTTATATGAAGGAAAATCCGAGATAACGAATCTCTGCATCAGCCGCGTGGATACTATACAGCCCGCTATGGCTCCGAACAGACCTACAAAAGGTTCCAGGGAATACCCGAAACTGACCATAAACACTATCACTATCAGTCCCATCCCGAAGGCAGTTCCGAAGTTCGTCAGCGAAATGAATTGGTACTTTTTGAAGAATGAGGCATAACGGCTATCCTTGGCCATCGTGATGAGAGCCGGATTATCCGAAAGAAATGTAACCACCGCACCGAGAGCCGCGGCACCGGGCATATTGAAAAGAGGTTTCATCAAAGGTCGCAACATCTTCTCAAGAAGATTCACCACTCCGAACTCCACGAACAGACTCCCGATGGCGCCTGTCAGTACACAGACAGCCATCAGAAACAGGCAGGTGTTGAGCACAAGATCGTGAGCGGTATTCATCATAGTCTTGAGCATATTGGATATTCCCATTACATATCCGAAATATCCGAAAATCACTATCATCACCAACAGGCAGATTACCGCGCCTAAATTCCTTTTATGAGATTCGCCCATAGTCAGCAGTGTTCTACAATTTTCATACTGATATCAAGTGCCGTGACGGAATGAGTAAGCGCTCCGACCGATATATAGTCAACCCCGGTGGAAGCCACCTCCCGAAGACGCGGGATGGTCATATTGCCGGAGGCTTCGGTCTTCGCGCGTCCGCCGATTATCTTCACGGCCTCCGCCATCATAGGGGTCGTCATATTGTCCAGCATAATTATATCACAGCCGGTGGCAAGGGCTTCACGCACCTGTTCCAGAGTCTCTGTTTCCACCTCGATTTTTATTCCGTCAGGAATATGGAAGCGAACCTCCTCCACAGCCTTCGTGATACCGCCGGCCATTCTGATATGATTATCCTTTATCATAACCATATCATAGAGTCCCATTCTGTGATTCGTTCCCCCTCCGTCGTGAACGGCCATCTTGTCAGTCATTCTCATCCCCGGGGCGGTCTTTCTCGTATCCAGCAGTTCCGTGTTGAAATCTTTGAGGGCCTCGACGTATTTTGCGGTTTCGGTAGCGATACCCGACATTCTCTGGAAGAAATTGAGCGCTGTCCGTTCAGCCTTGAGAAGAGCTGGATAACTGCCCGCGATGGTCATAATAAGGTCTCCCTTCTTTACGTGCGAGCCATCGGGAAAAAACACATTGAAAACCATATCCTCCTGAAAACGGCGGAAAACCCTTTCCACCACAGACACCCCGGAAATCACCCCATCGCTCTTAGCCGTCATAGTGGCCGTGGCACTGACCGATTCAGGAATAAGGGAATCAGTGGTTATATCGCCTGTGGCAATATCCTCTTCGAAAGCGAGGTCTATTATTCTATCTATCAGATCCATTATTTTTCATTTACAGATTTGACACTGAGTTTTTCACCTATGCGTTGGACTGTGTGAAGGGTAAATTTTTCTTCGAGAACAGGATAGTCCTCCCGATAATGTCCTCCGCGGCTTTCCCGGCGGAAACGGGCACCGGTCATTATCAGATAAGCCACTGTCAGAAGTTTTCTGGATGCCTCATCATAATACTCATACTTGCGTGGACCGAGCGAGGCACGAAGCGTCTTGACCAGATTCAGACCGGTCGAGAGCAGAAGTTCCGAGCGTATGATGCCGGAACAATTGTTCATCGTATGCGCTATCTGGTTCTTCAGAGCGACATACGCATCGCGTGCAGCATCATTTTTCGTATAAAGTTTCCCGAACTCAGGAACAGCAGGCAACGTGCCGCATTCAGCGGAAGCGGCGATGGCACGGTTGGCGAAAACGATACATTCTATCAATGAATTGGACGCAAGTCTATTGGCTCCCATTATGCCAGTGGAAGCCACTTCCCCGCACACATACAGTCTCTTTATGTCGGTTCTGCCGTCCATATCCGAAGCGACACCCCCCACTGTATAATGGGCGGCAGGCGCGATGGGAATACTGTCAGTCATATCGTAACCGTATTCGGCACATTTGGCGACGAGATTAGGAAATCTGGAACGGATTTTATCGGCATTGAGATGCTTGAGAGAGAGCATCACGTATGGTCTGTCATCCTTGGCCATCTGCTTGAAGATGGAACGGGCGACAATATCCCTCGGAGCCAGTTCAGCCAGTTCGTGAATGGGCAGCATAAATCGTTTCCCACTCTTGTCGAGCAGATGTGCACCCTCCCCCCTTACGGCTTCGCTGATAAGGAAGGCCTTCGAAGAATTTTCTATGTAGAGAGACGTAGGATGAAACTGTATGAATTCCATATCGATTATACGGCAGCCGGCATTATAGGCCATAGCGATTCCGTCCCCTATGGTGGTCTCCGGATTCGTGGTTCTGGTATAAATGGCGGCCGTTCCTCCTGATGTCAGGAAGGTATGTTCGGCATATATCAATTCCTCTTCACCGGATGTTTCATTCCAGCACCTGACACCGTAACAGACACCGTCTTTCACCAGAAAATCGATGACCGAGATATTTTCGCGGATAGTGATATTCGGGTCCGCCTCCACTTTCGAGATAAGGAACTCGGTAATGAATTTTCCTGTGGAGTCACCTCCTGCATGAAGGATTCTGTGGCGGTGATGTCCCCCTTCCAGACCTAGAGAAAGCTTCCCGTTTTCGGTATCGAACTTCATACCCTCTTCGATAATCTCACGGATACGGTCAGGTCCTTCGTGGACGAGAATTTCCACAGCACGATCCTCGCACAGTCCGCGACCGGCTATAATGGTATCAGTAAAATGGATCTCAGGGTCATCCTCAAGTGTAGTGACGGCGGCAATTCCACCCTGTGCATTATAGGAATTGCTCTCCCTGAGCTGTCGTTTGGTAAGAACCAATACCGACCCGAACGCAGAGGCCTTATGTGCAGTATAGAGACCTGCCAGCCCACTGCCGATTACAAGATATTTAATCATTGTGCAGATTCTTATACAAGACCGTTGAATCCCATAAATGCCAGCGCGAGAATACCAGCCGTCACGAGCGCAATGGGAACACCCTTGAAAGCTTTGGGGACATTCGAAAGTTCCAACTGCTCACGTATTCCTGCGAACAATATGAGCGCCACACCGAAACCCATCGCCATAGCCACTGAATAAAGGACTGATTCGCCAAGGTTCAGCATATGGGCCTCCCCACCGAAAGCGAATTCCTTCGAAACGACCATAATGGCCACACCGAGAACACAGCAGTTCGTGGTAATCAAGGGAAGAAAAATACCGAGAGCCTTATACAGAGCCGGTGATATTTTCTTCAGGATAATTTCTATCATCTGAACCAAGGCGGCTATAACCAGAATGAAGGCCAGCGTCTGCATGAATTCTATGCCGAGTGGAGCCAGAATATAATACTGGAGCAAATAGGTCACCAGCGTCGAGATAGCCATAACAAAGCACACTGCAGCGGCCATTCCCATAGCCGTATCCACCTTGGTGGAAACTCCCAGAAAAGGACAGATACCCAGGAACTGGGTAAGTACGATATTGTTTACGAATATCGCAGATATGATGATTATCAGAATTTCCATACGTTTTCGAGTTTTACTGTTACAAATTTCGGGTGACCTTTCTGAATACGACCATCAGGTATGCCAGCACGAAGAATGCCCCCGGAGCCAGGACGAAGGCCAGTATTCCGTCGCCCTCCATAAACTTGAAGCCGAAAGCGGAACCGGAACCGAGTATTTCACGCACCAGACCTATGAGAGTGAGGGCGCAGGTAAAGCCGAGCCCAACACCGAGTCCGTCACAGGCCGAATCGAGCACACCGTTCTTGTTGGCGAATGCCTCGGCACGGCCGAGGACTATGCAGTTCACCACTATCAATGGAATGAACAGACCCAGCACTTCATACATAGATGGAACAAAAGCCTGCATCACGAGTTGGAGAATGGTTACGAACGATGCGATGATTACAATATAGCACGGTATTCTCACCTTATCGGGAATGGCCCCGGCCACAAGGGAAATGAATATATTTGAAAGTATCAGTACGAACATCGTGGCCACGCCCATACCGAATCCGTTGATGGCCGATGTCGTCGTACCCAGTGTAGGACACATTCCGAGTACAAGTACAAAAGTGGGGTTATCCTTGACAAGCCCCTTTAAAATAATTCCACCCTTACTCATTGCATTCCGATTTACAGGTTATTGACTGAAAGACAGCATACGCTCTGGAAAGAGCATCGGCATAAGCCCTTGAAGAAATGGTGGCAGCAGTGATGGCATCTATGTCTCCACCGTCCTTTTTCACTGTCAGTTTGAAACTTGAAGGATTTTTACCTTTGAACTGTTCATAGAAAGAGGGTTCCGTCATCTTGGCACCGAGACCGGGAGTCTCGCTGTGGGATATTACTGATGTCCCGCAGATATTGCCTTCTATATCAAAACCTACCATTACCTTTACAGTTCCCGAAAAGCCTCTGTTCGTATTAGACTCCACCGCAAATCCCACCGGAACACCGCCGGAACTTGCAGGATACACGGTCAATGAGTCCCCTTCGGAAAGTCCCACCTTGAACACTTCCCCGGAAGGAGTATTGTCGAATGCCGGAACCACCGCCGAAATCGCGGCATTGGTCTTGGCCACTGCAGCAGCCTCGATAGGTGCTTTGGTGACGCCATACATAAGCCCCAGAAGAGCAGAGCATACGAGACATACCTCTGACAGTCTGAGCACCATATTTTTAAATGAAGATTCTGTAGCCATAGTAAGTATTATTTGGCGCCGAAGCGAGCCGGTCTCATATATTTGTTGAGAAGCGGAACCACGGCATTCATAATGAGGATTGCGAATGAAACACCTTCGGGATATGCTCCGAAGAAACGTATCAGCACTGTGAGTAAACCTATTCCTATGCCATAGACGATTTGACCGGAACAGCTCATCGGAGACGTAACATAATCAGTAGCCATAAAGATGGCACCCAGAAGAACACCACCGGTGAGGATATTGAACACCGGACCTGTGAAACTTGAAGAATCTATAAGATAGAAAATGCCCGAAACGACGAAAACGGTTCCTATGACGGCCACCGGTATGGTCGGCTTGATGACCTTGCGCACCAGCAGATAGATAAAGCCCAGTATCAGGGCCAATGCTGATGCTTCACCGGCGGTACCTCCTATCCGCGCGAAAAGCATCTGTCCGCAGGAGAGAGAAGGATGGGCAGTAAAAATCTGTTCCGGAGTCAGTCCGGTCTTCAGCCCTCCCTTCACAATGGAAAGAGGAGTGGCACCCGAAAATGCATCTGTCCCGGCACTTATCCAGCCCTGAGGAATGGTCCAGTCCGTCATTATCACCGGAAATGAAACGAGCAGGAATACACGGGCGGCGATGGCGGGATTGAAAATATTCTGTCCCAGACCACCGAAGGTCATTTTCACGATTCCTATGGCCACTATGGAACCGATGAGCACCACCCACCAGGGAGTGCAGGGAGGAAGGTTCAAGGCCAGCAGCACACCCGTGACAGCCGCCGAACAGTCATTAACCGTCACTGCCGTCTTAAGAATGAATTTTTGAATCAGATATTCAAGTATGACACAGGACAGGACCCCCGCCAAAAGAAGTCTGACGGCTGAAAAGCCATAAAACAAAACAGACACCAGCATAGCCGGAGAAAGGGCTATGAGCACATCTCTCATAAGCCTGCGTGTCGTCAGCTCACTGTGAATGTGAGGGGAAGGGGATATAATCAAATTTCTCATAATAATCAGTTCTATTTCTTGGGACGACTTCTCATTATTCTGATTACCTCACCCTTGGCTCCGCGGATGTAATCCAGAAGAGGGATATTGGCCGGACAGGTAAAGAGGCAGCATCCGCACTCTATACAGTCATACACATTGTGAGCTTCGAGCTCATCCATTCTGCCAGCACGGGCAAGTTTGTTCAGGAGATACGGTTCCAGACCCATAGGACAGGCATCTATGCATTTTCCGCAGCGGATACAGTTTGACTCCGGTTTTCTGACCGTCTGTTCCTCCGTCAGAATCAGAAGAGCACCATTGGCCTTCACCGTAGGAGCCTTCAGATTGGAAACCGCCTTCCCCATCATCGGGCCTCCGCTGATTATCTTGGCAGCATTTTCAGGAACACCTCCCGATAACTGAAGAATTTCCTCATAAGGCGTACCTACACGAACAAGCAAGTTACGTGACTTGGCCAGACATTCTCCCGTTACCGTTACGGTATTGTCTATCACAGGTTTGTTCTTCTGCACAGCTTCATATACGGAAAGTGCGGTGGCCGCATTCTGAACCACCACCCCGGTATCGATGGGCAGCCCCATAGAAGGAACACTTCGTCCCGTCACGGCATTGATGAGCTGCTTTTCACCACCCTGCGGATATTTCTTCTTCAGAACCACCACTTCTATCTCGGGATACTGCGAAGAAAAACTCTTCATACTGGCTATGGCCTCTGGCTTATTGTCTTCGATACCCACGAAAGCCTTGTTTACATCAAGAGCCTTCATCAGTATTCGGGTTCCGATAAGAATCTCCTCGGGACGTTCCAGCATTATCCTGTAATCCGATGTCAGATACGGTTCACACTCCGCCCCGTTGATTATCAGAAATTCAGCCTTCTTGCCCGGAGGGGGGCAGAGTTTGATGTGAGTGGGGAATGAAGCGCCACCGAGGCCCACAACTCCGCACTCCTTCACTCTCGCCACGATTTCTTCACCCGTCATCTTTATATCACGGACGATGTCGGAACTGCGGTCGATATTCTCCATCCACTCATCACCCTCCACGTCGATGATAACACTCATCACTTTGTTTCCGGCCAGATCAGCCACCGGTTCCACGGAGAAAACCGTCCCGGACACCGACGAATGAACATTGGCCGACATAAATCCGGATGGCGTCGCTATAAGCTGCCCCACTTTGACCTTGTCCCCTTTCTGAACTATAGGAGTCGCAGGAGCTCCGAGATGCTGGGACATGGAGATATAGGCACGCGATGGGACAGGCATCACCTCCACAGCGCAATCGTTGCTGATTTTATGGTCATTCGGGTGAACTCCACCCATTTTGAAAGTCTTGCTCATTTCCTATTCCTCCTTCTTTTCTGTTACAATGGTTTCAGCCTTCGGCAATACCGGCTTCTTCACCGCTGTTGCAGCTTCCGCAGAAGGAACGGGGGCGGATTTCACCGGCCGCGGAGGGAAATTCACCGCGTGTATAGCCTGCGTGGGACATTCATCGAAACACTTGCGGCAGAGTTTGCACTTGGTAAAATCGATGTAGGAGAGATTATCCTCCACCGTTATGGCTCCGAAAGGACATACCTTTTCACACTTGCGGCAGCCGATGCAAGCGGCGCTACAAGCCTTCCTCGCCACTCCTCCCTTGTCCTTGTTCATACAGGAAACGAACATACGGCGGTTTTTGGGACCTTTATTACGGAGTTCAATAATACCTTTGGGACAAGCCTTCACACAATTTCCGCACGCCGTGCAGAGTTCTTCATCCACTTCGGGAAGAAGCGTTTCCGGATTGATTCTGATGGCTCCGAAAGGACAGGTCTTTTCACAGTCGCCACAGCCGAGACAGCCGTATCGACATCCCGTATCACCGGAATAGAGAGCATTCTTGACTTTGCAGGAAGCAGTCCCATCGTAAATGCTCGTTCTGGGACGGTTTTCACAGGAACCGTTACAACGAACCACCGCCACCATCGGAGCCTTTTCGATGACCTCCACTCCAAGTTTCATCGCCACTTTCTTCATCACCGCATTTCCCCCCACGGGGCAGAAAATCCCGTCCAAAGACGGTGCCTTGACAGCATTCTCCGCAAAGGCCCGGCATCCGGCAAATCCGCATCCGCCACAGTTGGCTCCGGGCATCACGGATTCCACCTCGTCTATTCTCGGATCCTCTTCCACACGGAATTTTCTGGCTACAAAGAAGAGAATGACCGCAAGAACCAGACCGAGCAGAGTGAGTGTCAGTACTGTAAATAGTAATGTATTGGTCATATACGTATATTAATTGTTTCTCGATTCTATTACGAATTCGTACGATTTTTCTATTTTATCCCTGAAAATACGGATACCCATATAATATAGCGCCACGAACGCAAGACATAACACGCCTTGCACCACTTCGCTTTCAGTGACATTCGGCAAATATAACAATAATACCAGAAGAATCACCAGGGGAATGCCATAACAGATACCTACGGCTTTCATCCCCAGATATTGTTTCAGCACGATATCCACCTTATCCCCTTCGGCATAATCATAACCCAGCCTGTTTCTGACCTGAATGCTTCCCTCTTCGGCATCGGATGCACCGCATACACCCCTGGCGTGACATCCTGCACACGCCGACTCCGTCAAAAATTTCACTGTTATATAATCCGGCGTCACCTCGGTGACTGTTCCCGGATGCCTGATGTCTTTTTTTCCTCCTGATTTTCCGGAATTTTTCATTTTATCCTGCTGCTTAAAGGGTGTTTCAAATTTTCGTATGCGACAAGTCTACCCATTACCGTTCCGACCCGGATGGGAGACTCTATCCACAAGGGGATTTTGTTCCTGTCATCGGATATCCACAGAAATATTTCATAATCTCCGTTGAAGACCTCCCCCTCTATAACCATAAGTGCGAATTTCATCGTCTTGAAAGTACCCATTTTGGGAATTTTCTTAACCTCACGTCCCTCGAACCTGAAATAGATATCATAAATCTCCTCATCGATTACAAATGAAAGAGGATAATTCTTCCCAGGAACGACTTCCGAATAATCCATATTGCGGGCCGCATAAAACAACGATATCAAATCGTAAGTACACGGCCTTCCGGCGAGCAGAGTATCCTTGCTGCGTCCGGAACTGACATAACGTGCCTTGGCATCTATTTCATCTGTCGCAGTATTCCAATGCATATCATTGGTCACTTTATATCCGCCTTCATCAATGTCACGGTGAAACCATATAGGACGCCCGTTATCTGAGAAGAAACGGGATTTATACACATCTCTCACCTTGAAGAATGAGTCAAAGAATTTCACGGTCTCTCCGCTGGCCACACTCTGGAATGTAGGTCGGCCTTCGTAATACGGGGCGGGAGAAAGTTCCATCCGCGCATTTCCGACATCGGAACGGATTCCCAGACACCTGTATTGGATGACATAACTCAGTTTTTCACCGGAATTGAATGCCCTGGCTGAAGGCGGAATCGAGACGGCTGGGGTACAGTCCGAGATAGACTGCGCCGACGCAGATATGCTGAAAAGCAGAACAAGGACGAAAATGAAAATTCTACGCATCATCACCGTCAGAATGCATTCCCGAACTCGGAAGGAGAACCGAATTCATCTGATATCCCATCATCGGAGAGTCCGTTCAGACTGGATTCACGCTGCGTTATCATCCCTCCGTCTCCCGCGAATGAAATTTCTCCGAAATCCGCATCATCAGCATCCACGAACTTGGCCTCGGATGCCCGGAACTTCATATTCACATTCTCGGTGGAACCGTTACGGTGCTTGGCTA
>JAZUEO010000068.1:0-3934 GCA_045640205.1 Candidatus Coprenecus sp.
TCGCTCTGGCCTGGACTCCCACACCTTGGACTCTTCCTTCGAATACCGCCCTGTGTGTAGGGCCGAAAATAGAATATGTACTTGTACGCTCCTTTAACCCTTATACGGGTGTTCCGGGATGTTATATTGTGGCGAAGCCGCTGCTGAATGTTCATTTTAATCCTAAGGCGGAAAATATTCCGTTCGAAGATTATAAGGCCGGTGACAAACTCGTTCCCTGGAGGCTTATGAAAGACGGAATGAAGGGAACTGAACTTGAAGGAATGGAATATGAACAGCTCATCCCTTGGATTCGTCTTGACGAGGGTGCTTTCCGTGTAATTCTGGGTGATTACGTTACCACTGAAGACGGTACCGGTATAGTGCATATAGCCCCGACTTTTGGTGCGGATGACGACAAGGTGGCCAAGGCCGCCGGTGTTCCTCCGCTTATGGTCGTTGACCGTGAAGGACTTCTTCAGGCCCAAGTCGACTGGGACGGGAAAATGTACCGCATAGAGGAACTTGACCGGAAGTTCGTGGCGGAAAGGGTGAATGTGGAAGAATACGGGCCTTTCGCGGGCAGATATGTCAAGAATGCATACGATTCAGCTGCTACAGCCGAAACTCCGACCCTGGATGTGGATATTTGCGTTATGCTCAAATCGCAGAACAAGGCTTTCAAGATAGAGAAACACGTTCATACCTATCCTCACTGCTGGAGGACAGACAAACCTGTATTGTATTATTTGCTCAACAGCTGGTTTATCAGGACTACGGCAGTTCAGGAACGCCTCATCGAATTGAACAGGACTATAAAATGGTATCCGGAATCCACCGGAAGCGGACGTTTCGGAAAGTGGCTTGAAAATCTTCAGGACTGGAACCTTTCAAGGAGCCGTTTCTGGGGTACGCCGCTGCCTATCTGGAGAACGGAGGACGGGAAAGAGGAAAAATGCATAGGAACCGCCGCCGAACTCTATGAGGAACTTGAAAAAGCCGTTGCCGCAGGCATAATGAATGAAAACCCGATGAAGACGGCCGGTTTTGTCCCTTCAGACCATTCGAAGGAAAATTTCGAGAAGATAGACCTTCACCGCCATATCGTGGATAATTATTTCCTTGTCAGTGAAAGCGGAAAGAAAATGGTGCGTGAAAGTGACCTTATCGACGTATGGTTCGATTCCGGAGCGATGCCTTATGCGCAGCAGGGGCTTGAAAAACTTGGAAGCATCGAATTCGAAAGGGGTGCGGACTTTATAGCCGAAGGTGTGGACCAGACAAGGGGCTGGTTTTTCACCTTACACGCCATCCATACGATGATAAGCGATTCTGTCGCCTTTAAGACCGTGGTATCCAATGGACTCGTGCTTGACCGCAATGGCAACAAAATGTCCAAGCGGCTCGGGAACGCCGTGGATCCTTTCAAAGCTCTTGATGATTACGGTGCAGATGCATTGAGGTGGTATATGCTGACCAATGCCCAGCCTTGGGATAATCTCAAATTCGATGCAGCCGGAGTGGATGAAGTGCGCAGAAAGTTCTTCGGGACTCTGTACAATACTTATTCGTTCTTCGCACTTTATGCGAACGTGGACGGTTTCGATGCCACAGCCACCGAGGTTCCCGTAAGCGAACGTCCTGAAATCGACAGATGGCTCATTTCGCTTCAAAATACACTCATCAGGAAAGTCCGTGAGTGCTATGAAGACTATGATATCACCACGGCAGGAAGATTGATACAGGATTTTGTCTGTGACAATCTGAGCAATTGGTATGTCCGTCTGAATCGCAAGCGTTTCTGGGGTGGGGAAATGACGCAGGATAAATTGTCCGCTTATCAGACACTGTACTCTGCTCTCGAAACGGTTTCAATGCTTGCCGCTCCTATCGCTCCGTTCTATATGGAACGCATTTTCTGTGATTTGAATGCCGTATCGCACAGACATGCGGAGGAGTCTGTGCATCTTACCCTGATGCCCGAAGCCGACCTCGCCCTGACTGACAATGCTCTTGAAGAAAGAATGGAACTGGCACAGAGATGTTCCTCTATGGTTTTGGCACTCCGCCGCAAGGTCAATATCAAGGTGCGTCAGCCTCTGGCGGTAATGATGATTCCTGTTCTGGACAGGAATATCGAGGAGCAGTTCAATCTGGTCAAGAATCTTGTTCTCAATGAGGTGAACGTCAAGGATGTCAAATTCATCCACGATACGGAAGGTATAATCACTAAGAAAATCAAGCCTAACTTCAAGACTCTCGGCAAGAGATACGGAAAACAGATGAAGGAAATAGCTTCTTGCTTCGCTACACTTTCATCACATATCATCTCTGAAATAGAAAAGGCGGAACTGGAGGCCCGGGATTATGTTCTTTCCCTTCCTTCCGGGGATGTCACCCTTCAGAGCGGGGATTATGAAATCTCTTCAGAAGATATGCCCGGATGGCTCGTGGCCTCGGAAGGAAAACTTACCATCGCTCTCGACGTCACCATCACGGATGAACTCAAAAATGAAGGGGTGGCACGTGAACTTATCAACAGAATACAGAATCTGAGAAAGGAAAGCGGATTCGAGGTGACTGACAAGATTAACGTCAGAATCGCTTGCAAGCCGGAGATAGAGGCATCCTTGAAGGCATTTAGGGACTATATCTGTTCACAGACACTGGCCGTGTCAATGACCGTGGAGGAGAATTTGACGGAAGGCGTTGAAGTGGAATGGATTAATGAAGATGTTGTAAAAATGTGCTTAAATAAGGTGGAATATTGATTTTTTTCTATCTTTACGGGAATATTAGGTCAAACTAAATTTATATATTATGGCAGAAGACAATAATAACGACGTTCAGGCTCCGGAAAGAGTTCGTTATAGCGACGAAGACTTGAAGGAATTCAAGGTCCTGATACTCGCAAAGCTTGAAGAAGCCAGAAAGGAATACGACTCCCTCCGCACCTTGATTAATCACAGTGCCAGTAACGGAACGGAAGATACCTCACCGACTTTCAAGGTTCTTGAGGAAGGCGCTTCATCCCTGAATAAGGAAGAAGTGGGACACTTGGCGCAGCGTCAGATGAAGTTCATCCAGAATCTGGAAGCCGCTCTCGGACGAATCGAGAACAAGACTTACGGTATCTGTCGTGTCACGGGGAAGCTTATCCCTAAAGAAAGGCTTCGTCTGGTCCCTCATGCCACTATGAGTGTCGAAGGGAAGAATATGCAGAACAAATAACGGGATGAAACTCTCGCGAAGAACACTTGTAATAGTCGTAAGTGCAGTTCTGCTGATTTTCGATCAGGTCGTAAAGATTCTGATTAAAACTAACTTTACCCTTGGCGAATCAGTAAATGTAATCGGAAACTGGTTCCAACTTGCATTCATCGAGAACAAGGGAATGGCTTTCGGAATGGCTTTCGGTGGTGATATCGGAAAGTATGTCCTGGTACTGCTCCGCCTGATTCTGGTGGCGGTGATGATAGTTTATCTGCGGCGTCTACTCAAACGTCCCGAAACACCTGTGGGCGTTTTGGTCGGCATTACTCTCATTATGGTGGGAGCCTGCGGCAATATTATCGACTGTCTTTTCTATGGCCCCCTTTTCTCAGAATCGACATACACACAGGTGGCTCAATTCCTTCCACCCGATGGCGGCTATGCACCCGTCGGACTGGGGAAAGTGGTGGATATGCTCTATTTTCCGCTGATTGATACCATAATGCCTTCGTGGGTGCCGTTCTGGGGTGGAGAACGCTTCGTCTTCTTTCAGCCCGTATTCAATGTCGCTGACTCCTGCATCACTTGCGGAGCCATATATCTGATACTTTTCCATTGGAGATTTTTCAGTGTCAGCGAAAAATAGTTTGTGAAATTCACATTAAATTAATACCTTTGCGGTCCCATCAGGGGATGGAGAGTTGGCCGAGTGGTCGATGGCGGCAGTCTTGAAAACTGTTGA
>JAZUEO010000069.1:0-4899 GCA_045640205.1 Candidatus Coprenecus sp.
CCCGCTGGAGTGGGTTGTTACGATGACATCCAAGCTCGTAGAATCCAGCCCATTACAGGCATTCACCAAGTTTTCCGATTCTGCAGTGTTGAAAGATCCGGAAAACGACCACTCCCAGGGCTATGGCTACTATGTGTGGCAGGGAAAGAACAGCACTTACCGTATGGAAGGCATGTTAGGTAATTTGGTATTCGTGAATCCGGAAAAGGAGATAGTCCTCGTTTTGACCAGTCACTCCAATATGGACCAGAAGTACATTGACCTCATCTGGAAAAATTTCGCGCACCTTTTTTAATCCAGTCAGTTATGCAAAGCTTTTTCTGTGACACGCTTGATTATTATTGCCTCAGCGCAAACATATCCAAGTCCTTCCGGTATATAGTCAGGATGAAGGATGAAGTAGATGGGACCCTGCTGCGACAGGCGCTTGAAATCACTATGACGCGCTATCCTTATCTGAAGAAGCGCATCATTGCCGATGACAGGGGGTATTCCCTGACCGACAATAACCTGCCCCTTGTAGTCAAGGAATCGGACCAGCCGATGACCCTGTGCGGACAGGAGTCGAACTATCATCTCTTTGCACTGACCTATTACGGGAAAAATATTTTTTTCAACAATGTGCACGCCATATTCGACGGGCGCGGGCGGGGTCCCGTGCTTCATACTCTGATGTATTACTATTGCGGGATGCGGTATAAAAAAAAGGTGGAGATGCCGGGAGTGTGGCTTGCCGGTACTCCGATAGACCCTGCCGAATATTTTGACCCCTTTACCGTGCCGCTTCCCGAGACTGATGATTTGCTGCCTGTACCGGAAATTCCGGCAAAGGCCCTGCGCCTCGAAGAACAGGGTCTTGTAACTCGCGCGCAGCAGCATCAACACTTCATACGCGTGAAGGAGAAAGATTTGATGTCCGTATGCAGGAGCAGTGACGGTACACCGAACACCATTCTTTCCCTCCTTATGAGTCGTGCTGTCGATAAACTGCATCCCGATGCACAGGAACCCATTATCGGCCAGGTATATTGTGATTATCGCAGCGTAGTCGGGGCGGAACAGTCGCATCACAATATGGTGACCACCCTTCCTCTCGTCTATGAGCGTTCGATGAGGAATATGCCGCTCGAAATGCAGAACACCATACTTCGTGGCAATATTCTTTACCTTTCTGATTCTAGTGTTCTACTGCATACAGTTGCCGGCATCAAGTCGGCCTGTGAAGCGATTAACGGACTGCCGACGCTTAAGGATAAGTTGAGTGCCGTAGGGCAGGGAATGGGGGCATTCTTCAATCAGACGACCTTTGCCATCAGTTATTCCGGTAAAAAGTCATTCGGAAACTGCGATGAGCATATAGAGGCCCTTTTCCCTGCGGGTGAACCGATAGGAATCGGGATACTGATGGAGGTTACGGCAGCTGACGGATGGTTCTATATAGTTTTTATGCAGGATTGGCGTGAAGACGTGTATTTCAACGCATTCCTCAAGGAAATCGTATCTCTGGGCCTGGATTTCGACCTGCTCTACAGTTCTGAAGCCAAGGCGCCCTCATTTTCATTGAAATGAATATGCAGAAAAGGACATCAAATCTGATAAACAAGGCGTTTAACCAGTATCTGTGGGCTTCCATTCTGACAGTAGCGGCTACCCAGATAGCCAATATCGTCGATGCGGCCATTGTGGGTAATCTCATTGGAGCCGATGCCTTGGCGGCCGTCAATATGAACAAACCCCTGCTTCAGGCATTTTTCGCTGTGACCTGTTTATATGTGGCCAGTTCCACGATGCTGGCCGGAATGTCCATAGGACGGGGGGACAGAAAGGCGGCAGACAGACTGTTTTCGTTTTCAGTGGTTTTTTCATTGTTTCTGGGACTCTTGTTTACGGCATCAGGTATGGTGTGGTTCAATCAACTTTCAAATCTACTGTGTCAGTCTGAAACACTGCGTCCCCTCTCAGATGCTTTTATGCGTGTCACCTTGATTTCCAGTGTCCCGCAGCTTATTATGCTGACGATTAACCAGTACGTTACGGTGGATGGGGATCCGAAGATGGTTTCCCGTGCCGTCATAGTGGGGAATATATTCAATATACTGTTCGACATAGTATTCATAAAGTTCTGCGGCTGGGGAATCGCGGGTGCCGCCATCGCTACCTGCGTTATGTATGTGGTGTGTATCATTATGGTATTGCCTCATTTCCGCAAGAAAGATACTCTGCGCCTGTGTCGGACAAAACCCGGTGATGTGGAACTTGGAAAGATATTCTCCGTCGGGCTGCCCTTCTTTTTCTCTACCGTGCTGCTTTCTGTCCAATATGTAGGGAACAATTCCGTAGCGTCCCGCTATCTCGGTGATGACGGACTTGTCGCTCTGGCGGTATGTATACAACTTTTCGCTTTCTCGATGATTATTCTCAACGGTACACTCAGGACTATTCAGCCTGTGGGCTCCATTTTAAAGGGTTTGGATGATAACCGGGGGATGCAGATGCTGATGAAACGGGGGTATGCTTTTATGGGTATCTGTTTCATAGTGTTTACCGCTTTTCTGGTGCTGTTCCCTGCTCAAATCGGGTCAATGCTCGGCGTTAAGGAAGCGGGCGGACTTGCGATGGTGAGGACGGCCTTGCCATTGTTTTCCCTGAACATTGTCTTTCAGGCATTGTTGTGCATTTTGCTTCCTGTGTTCCAGTTCTATGAACGTAAAGGATTGGCTTTGTTGCTTTCCGTAGCACAGACCCTGCTCCCGATGTTGTTCTTCCTTTGGCTGCGTGGCAATTGGTTAGGATTTTTCGTCGGTCAGGTAGTGACCGGACTGATGATATTGGTATGGGAAATGATACTGCGCCATAAGAATCCGCGATTGAGCAGGTTCCTGCTTATTCCGGTTCAAAGCGAAGCGGAACGCTTGGATATAACAGTGCAGCCCACAGCGCAGTCGCTGGGTGAGGCAGTGTCAGGATTGCAGTCGTTTTTATCATCAAAAGGGGTCAGTTCACATATAGTCAATGCTTCTGTGGTGTGCGCGGAAGAACTCATGAACAACATTATCCGCCACGGTAAAGCCACTTCCATCGACCTGGCTGCGAATCTGGCGGATGACGGTACAGTCCGCATTATGATTCACGATGACGGAATGCCGTTCAATCCGCTTGCCGCGTTCAATGATTCCGATGTCAAGATAGGCCTGGGCCTTACTCTGACGGGAGCATTCTGTAAAGATATGGATTACAAGTATATCTTCAATCAGAATATGGTGAACTTGAAGATGCTCACAACCTGACTCTTGCCATTACGGGGCAGTGGTCGGACACGAATCTGCCGTCCGGGCTCTTATCCGGCATTATCTCGTAATAGGAGCAGGAACCTTCACTGATGAAGATATAGTCGATGATGGCGGGACGTTGATTCTCGGGGATGAATTTCGCCATATTTTCAACTCCCTTGAATCCGTGGAAACTTGCTACTCCGGTTTTCTTTTCCTTTGCGATATCAAAAGTGTGGAAGAGGCCTGAATTCTTGACGTGCTGTATATCCTTTGATTCCTTCCCGGAATTGAAGTCACCCGTAATCACCATAGGACAGTCACCTCCGATTTCCTTTGCCTTCCTGCAGAGGAGGTTTACTCCTTCACGACGTGCCACTCCACCTACGTGGTCGAGATGTGTGTTGACGAAGAAGAAACGCTTTCCGGTGGTTTTCTCCTCAAGGAAGGCCCAGGTCGCGATTCGGATACAGGCAGCATCCCAACCGATACTGGGGACGTCAGGGGTGTCGCTGAGCCAGAAATTACCGCACTTGACTGCCTTGAAACGGCTCTTGCGGTAGAAAATGGCTGAATACTCACCGTCTTTTTTCCCGTCCTCGCGGGCCACACCGACTGTTTTATAGCCCTTGAGTGATTTCTTCATGTACTGGCGCTGAGAGTGGAGGCACTCCTGTGTGCCGATGATGTCGGGGTCAGCTGAAAGAATTTCGGCAACAAGTGCATCCTTTCTGTTATCCCATTTGTTGATTCCGTCGTCGGCTTCGCCATAACGGACATTTGACGTTATTACTGTAAGGTCCAGACCAAGTTTTTCTTTGCCCGGTTCTTGGGCTGATGTCACAAACTGTCCTGCGAACAGAGCGGCAATGACGGTGATAATGTACTTCTTGTTCATATCGATTTTTTTGGTTATTTCTTCAGGAAGAAGTTATAATACGTAGGAAGCAGGAGCTCCGTTTCCTTGGGGAGAGGGTTCTTTTCCACATAGATTTCGGAATTGCGACCTACAATGATAGTGCTGCGCTCGGTCTTCCCGTACTCAGGAATGTCAAGCCCCTCAATGCTCGGATTACCTGTGCGGGCGAAATTTACGAATATATTGCTGAAACGTTTGGTGAGAACCGGGTCGAACGGAGCGCCGTCTTCGTATGCAAGGTTGTTGAATGCGTAGGTGAGCTCGCAGGCGTGGCAGGCCTTCATATAATCCTCTCCGTGATTGGCCCCCTTTTCAAACCCTTTGCCGAAAACGTACATATAGGTCTTTCCCTTGCCGCCGGCTTCGGAGTGGTTTTGGGCTATGGTGATGCTGCCGAGACGGAAATTGTAGTTGTTCAGGATCTCGGTATATTTCCATATTCCGGGATGTTTTGCATCCCACTTATCGCTGTCGGGGTCGATGATTTCGAGGCTCTCGTCTATGCGTCGGGCAGTCTCAGGGCCTCCTATTTTCTTGATTCCATCGACTTTCGCCTTTGCCCAGTCGTAATAGAAAGCAAGAGGACCGGCCTCATCCGTAGGGTCGTACTGCAGATGCGCCCAGTACCTTATCTCGTCCGCCACGATGCCAATCATCACGTCCACGTCCTTGGATTTTCCTTCCAAAATAGCCTTGTAGCCGTCTGAAGGG
>JAZUEO010000070.1:0-7619 GCA_045640205.1 Candidatus Coprenecus sp.
CCATCAGGTAGACGGTGACTACCGTGAATCCTGGCAGCCGCAGCCCATGTCGGAAACAGCCATCGCGAAAGCTAAAGACATAGCCGTCAAAATAACCGATGCTCTCGGCGGATACGGTATTTTCGGAGTGGAAATGTTCATCAAGGGCGACAATGTTATTTTCAGCGAAGTTTCACCACGTCCGCACGATACCGGTATGGTCACTATGATATCACAGGATCTCTCGGAATTCGCACTCCACGCCAGAGCCGTTCTCGGACTTCCGATTCCTGAAATCAGATTCTTCGGTCCCAGCGCATCAAAGGCCATCGTCATCGAAGGCAATACCAACAGGGTTGAAATCGGAAATCTTGAAAAAGTTCTGGAAGAGCCCGGTGTCCAGATTCGTATCTTCGGAAAGCCCGAAGTTCGCGGACACAGACGCTACGGAGTAATTCTGGCCACAGACGAAACCATAGAAAAGGCCAAGGAAAAAGCACAGCGTGCATACGATAAGCTCAAGATAGACATTCTCCCCGAAGTCACCAGATAAGCATACGTGTTATGAAACTTCAAATGGCAGCATTTCTATCATTGGCTCTGATATCCGCATCCTGCAAGTCATCCACCTCTTCCGATAATACATCTGAACAGGATTTCAAGTACACGGTGGACCAATTCGCCGATATCAAAGTCATCAGATATCAGGTACCCGGATGGGACGAACTCAGCCTTGAACAGAAAGCGTATGCCTACTATCTGTCAGAAGCGGCCAAATTCGGATACGATATTCACTGGGACCAGAACTGCAAGCACAACCTGCAGCTCAGGCACGCCCTCGAAAAGATTCTCACATCTTATTCGGGTGACAAGGAGAATCAGGAATACAAGGATTTCGAAGAATATGCCAAAAGAGTTTTCTTCAGCGCCGGCATCCATCATCACTATGCTGAAGACAAATTCTTCCCGAAATGCAGTCAGGAATTTTTCACGACACTTCTGAATTCTGTCGATGCTGACACAGAACTGTTGATTCCATACATCTATGACCCTGCCGTATTCCCGCAGCGCAGAAGCACCTCAGCTGACGGAGATATCGTCAAACTTTCGGCAGTAAACTTCTATGATGGCGTATCACGTCAGGAAGTGGAGGAATACTACAAGAAGATTCAAAACCCCGATGACCCGCATCCCATAGCATACGGATTAAACACCAAGGTGGTAAAGGAAAACGGGCAGGTCATTGAAAAGGCGTGGAAGGCAGACGGAATATACGGACCTGCCATTACCAAGATTTGTGAAATGCTGTCAAAAGCGCGAGAGCATGCCGAATCGGAGTCCCAAAGAAAAGCGCTTGACCTGCTCATCGGCTATTACACCACAGGAGACCTTCGGGAATGGGATGCCTACAATATCGAATGGCTGCAAGACACGACCGGTACCATCGATTACGTGAACGGTTTCATCGAAGACTATAACGACCCTCTCGGCCGCAAAGGTTCCTGGGAAGGGCACGTCAATATCAAGGATCCCTCCGCTTCACGACGTTCGACTATCCTGAGTGACAATGCCCAGTGGTTCGAAGACAATTCCCCGGTGGACGCCAGATTCAAGAAAGAGAAGGTGAAAGGAGTCAGCGCCAAGGTCATCAACGCAGTCTGTCTGAGCGGTGACGCATTCCCATCCACCCCTATCGGAATCAATCTTCCGAATCAGGACTGGATTCGCCGCGACCACGGCTCGAAATCCGTCACCATCGCCAATATCACTGATGCATACACCTTCTCTGCAGCGGAGAATCCTAAGAACGGGCTGGATGAATTCGAGCACGACGAAGCAGTGAAAGTGCGCGAGCGCACATACGGTTCCCACTCCGACAATATCCATACCGACCTTCACGAGTGCCTCGGTCACGGCTCTGGAAAACTTCTCCCCGGAGTATCCTCCACAGCGATGGGCGAATTTTCATCCACTCTGGAAGAGGCTCGCGCTGATCTTTTCGGTCTCTGGTATTGTGCTGATCCCAAAATGGTGGAATTAGGCATTATGCCTGATATGGAAGCATACAAAGCCGCCTACTCTAAATTCATCCGCAACGGTCTTATGGTACAGTTCAGCCGCATCGAATTGGGCAGAAACAATACTGAAGCCCATATGCAGGACAGACAGCTCATCGCCCAATGGTGCTTTGAAAATGGGAACGGCGTCATCAGGAAAGTAACGCACGATGGAAAGACCTATTTCGAAATCACAGATTACGAAGCCCTGCGCGGACTTTTCGGAAAACTGCTCGCAGAGATTCAGCGTATCAAATCTGAAGGAGACTATGCGGCCGGTAAAGCATTAGTGGAAAAATATGCCGTCAAAATCGACTACGACCTCCATAAAGAGGTTATAGAAAGATACACAACTCTCGAACTGAAACCTTACGGGGGATTCATCAATCCCACCATAGTTCCTGTCGTAAAGAACGGTGAGACCATTGATTACAAGCTCGAATATCCTTCGGATTTTCTCGGCCAGATGCTTGAATACGGAGCCAGATACAGCACTCTGTAATCAACGGAACTTCAACGGAACTCTCACATCCCTTCCGGAAGTTACATTGAATACTGTCAGATTCGACAAAACGTTTCCGTCGGATAGTCTTGTACCTGTAGTCAACAGATAAGTCCCCTCTTCGAGAAGAATTCCGGACGCAAACGTCGATTTCCACGTAACACTCCCTTCCTTTCCCTCTTTATCAGAAAAATTCAGAAGTACAGGAAAGCCGTTATCTAGTTTTGAAATCGTGAACCGTAACTCATATTCGGGGTCATCCGAAAGAGACTGCCCATTATACATAAGAACGAGTCTCCCCTTTTTATGTCCGTCAGCCGCCCTTCCGCATTCTAAATCAGCATACACCCACTCTCCCTTATCGATGAACTCAGGGTGGAAATCGATAGGATTCAGTCTGGCCGGAATGCCGTAAGTCCTGCAGAGCGAAACGAAGAAAATATCCCTCGAATGAGAATCAGCGGCTCCGATTCCTGCGACACCGATGGGGCTGATGGGAATTCCTGCCGGATTCTGACTGTCCATCACCTTGATTTTCGAGGTAATTTCCATAATATTCTCCACACTGAGTGAATCACCGAAGTGTTCCCTGAAGAAACTCGAACAAGGGGTAAGCATTTCATTCGACACCCTTGGATTCAGAATATATTCTGAAACTGAAAGATTTACATTTTTTTCAAGTTTATAATAATTGAGGATATGGTCCATCAGTACGTCGCAC
The DNA here is from genome assembly GCA_045640205.1 of Candidatus Coprenecus sp. GTDB lineage: Bacteria > Bacteroidota > Bacteroidia > Bacteroidales > UBA932 > Minthomonas. The sequence continues at coordinate 3,260 of JAZUEO010000070.1, forward strand.
TGAGAATCTCTCAAATCTTTTTCATTCATCAGGTCCATCATCCTCTGGGCACAGATTTTCCGTTGTTCAGTGGCAGTATTGAAAAAAATAAATGACTCGATTTCCTCCGAATTGCCACAGGCCATAAGCGCATATTTATTAGCGCCGTCACCCGAAGGGAAAGTGGACTGATATGCTGTGCGAATCGAATCCTCCCGTGCCAGACGCTCTTCATTGGCCGCAATTTCCTGCCGAGTGACTGAATCCGCGACTTCGACACCTGAGGGTTGGATAATATCCATTTGTTCTTCAAGTACGTCTCCTTCCTTTCTGCCAAGAATTACCTTAACCGCTTTCTGTTCACCGCCTGATACACATTCGAAAAGTCTGCGCAGGAAATTTCCCTCCTGTCTGCTTGCGGAGAATTTTCCGACAGATACTTTCCTATAACCATACCGCTCACCATTTGAAGCCCATACCAAAATATCACCATTCCCGAAAGTCGCCGTCGCACATCCGTTTTTATCGCTTACAGATTTTATAACAGGGTGAAATTCAGCAAAATTATACAATCTGAATTCTATTCGGGCCTCGGGCACCGGACAATTGTCCTCATCCACGACCTGAATTTTCACTTTGGAAACAGGTACATAATTTTTCGTCAAGTTCAGTTCTGTATAACACGAAGTTTCCGCGATATGGTCCGCTTCTTCATCGCGGTATGGTCCGAATACCTTGGTATGCAAAAGCATTGCTCTGGTTACATCTTCGGAGAACCAGGCCATATCCAGTTTCGGCGCAGGTTCACACGCACCCAAATAATGCCACTCACCATCGACCCAGGCCTCCACCCAGGCGTGATTATCATCCCGATGCGCCCACTTTGGCGCATATACCTGACGAGCCGGGATTCCCACTGACCTGAGAGCGGAGACACAGAATACCGATTCCTCACCACAACGACCCCAGGAAGTCTTGACCGTAGCCAGAGGCGATGATGTTCTGATATCCGAAGGACCATACGAAACTTTTTCGTGACACCAGTGATTCACTTCCAGAACAGCATCGTGCATAGTCAATCCTTTAACCCTGTCCTTCAGTTCCTTAAAGAATACCATCCGGCAAGTATCCAGATTTTCATTATTCACCCTCAAGGGCAATACATAATGCCTGAACAGCTTTTCGGGAACATCATTTCCCCAAGGCATTTCCATCTTGGCATAGAAAGCATATTTTACATTGCTTCTCCAGAATTCGACATCATAATCGCATAAATCCCCAAGAGGCATATAGGCATACAAAAACATCAGAGCCTCTCTCTCCTTGCGGTTCTCTGTATTCTCCACCGCACTCTTCACATCACTGATGCATTCACTTGAAGAAAATATTTCCATCCTGCTGGAAAAATCATTTTCGACCTGATGACGATATCTCATTTCGGACAATAAATGACCGGGCCAGAAACAGCATGCCACCACACATAGAAAGACAAAAATCACCAACAGTCTATATAAAATCTTCATAATATTCATCTCTTGTAAACTTTTAACGGTCAAAGATAAAATTTTATTGACAAAAGCTTATATTTGCTACTGATTTTGCGTATTTTCCATTCAGTCAATGCCGTCGAAAACGTATTGGAAGAACCGGAAATTTTCACATAGAGTTATGGAAAAATCTATCTTATCCCAGATTATCAAGGAAACGGTGCTCGAAAACGGACGGATTATTATCCCCGGATTCGGAACATTCTACACAGAACCTGTACCCGCCGCTTTTTCCCAAGACGGAAGAATACTCAATCCGCCCACCCGAATCATAAAATTCACCTCGAACTCCCTGGCTTCCGGTGATGAACTTCTGAAGCGCTTTGCCTCCAAAATCGGTGAATATCCGGAAACCATCAATTCCAGGATGGAAGACATCATAAGCGGGATGAGGAATGATATTGATGCTCAGGAATCAGTGCTTTTCCCCGGTTTTGGAAGATTGTCACGTTCAGAGGAAGGTTACACCTTCTTCCCGCAGGATGAGAAAGACTTTTTTCTGGAAAGAGTTTCTATGGAGCCTATCCTGCTCCGAATCATTGACACGGAGCCTGAGCAGGAAACTGCGGAAGCACCGGAAGCAGTAACAGAATTGGAAACCGTAGAAGAATCTGAAATTATGCAGGAATCGGTAGAAGAACCGGAAATTATGCAGGAACCGGTAGAAGAACCGGAAACCGCGACAGAACCGGAAAATGTGCAGGAGCCGGAAACGGCAGAAAAATCGGTATTGACCAGTGAACCGGACGACAAAACTTGCGGCGACAAGCTCTCCGGAACAAAGAAAAAGAGTTCGTTCAGATGGGCTACCCCTCTGATTACGGTTTTGACCATCGTCATCATTGGAACCATCATCATCCTTCTGGGACGAGACGGAGCTTTTGATTCTCTCCTTTATTCCGAAGATGAACTCCAGCTCATCGAATCGTTGAAATAAGAATCGGTATGCAAAAAGTAATTCTGATTTCAGGCATCAGTTCCGGTTTCGGTTTCGAGACCGCCCGAGCGCTTGCCGCCAAAGGTCATATCGTTTATGGAACTGTCCGAAGAGACACTACGGAAATACCGGGAGTTCATTATCTGAAGGAGGTAGATGTCAGAAATGAAGAATCCGTACGCATAGCTGTAAATCAGGTTCTCGCCGAACAAGGGCATATCGACGTTCTGCTGAACAATGCCGGGATGGGAATCGGAGGTCCTATCGAACTGACCCCCACAGAAGATATAAAACTGCAAATGGATACGAACTTTATGGGGCTCACTCATTTCGTCAGATATGTACTTCCCGAAATGAGAAAGCGCAGGAAAGGAACCATCATAGCCATCAGCAGTATCGGAGGGCTGATGGGACTGCCCTTCCAGGGGTTCTATTCTGCCAGTAAATTCGCCATCGAAGGTTTTATGCAGGCTTTGAGAATCGAGACCAGGGAGTTCGGCATCAAATGCTCGGTAATCGAACCGGGGGATTTTTCCACTGGTTTCACTGCCAACAGATTAAAAGAGCTTACAGAGCAGGCGAGCGAGACATATCCACATTTCAAGGCTTCTATGGAAGGTATCGAACGTGATGAAAAAAGCGGCATGAAACCGGAAAACCTGGCAGCTAGGATATGTTCGATAGTGGAGTGCAATAATCCCCGATGCAGTTATGTAGTCGCATCTCCTATTCAGCACCTTGCCGTCTGGCTGAACAGGTTCCTTCCCGAAAGATTTTTCAGCCTGCTGCTCGGTAAATTTTATGGTCTATAAGCAAATGGACGAAATCATAAAACTTTTTTCGAAGACATTCGGAGAGAATCCTCTCAAAACTGAGTGTCTTACCGCATCTGCAAGTCCCAGACGCTATTATCGGATTTATCCGGCGTCCGGACAAAGTACCGTAATCGCCACCTACGGCACTTCCGCCGATGAAAATGAAGCATTCATATACCTCTCAAGACATTTCAGAGAAAGAGGTCTTCCCGTTCCTGAAATATACGGGATATCGGAAGATGGCATGACATATCTTCAGGAAGATTTGGGTGACATAACCCTTTGGGACGCAGTGTCGTCAGGCAGGAAAAAAGGTGGGGATTATTCCGAAGAGGAGACCGCTCTTCTGAAGATGGCTATGTCAGACCTGGCAGACATCCAGACCAAAGGAGCGGAGAACATTGACTGGAACAACTGTTATCAGCAGATGACTTTCGACCGTCGATCCATTCTCTTCGACCTCCATTACTTCAAATACTGCTTTCTCAAACCCTCCGGAGTGGAGTTTGACGAGAATATGCTGGAAGACGAATTCGAGAAAATGGCCGACATTATCACCCGTGAAAAATGTGACCGCTTTCTTTACCGTGATTTTCAGCCGCGTAACATAATGGTGAAGGATGGCCGTCTCATCTTCATCGATTATCAGGGAGGACGCAGGGGCCCTCTCCACTACGATGTGGCATCTTTCGTCTGGCAGGCATCGGCACTGTATCCGGACGAATTACGCAATGCACTGATAAATACTTATCTGGAGTCACTGGAAAAGTATGAACATACGGATAAAGTCCGTTTCCTCGAAACTCTGCGCCACTTCGTCCTGCTTCGGACTATACAGGTTCTGGCAGCATACGGATTCAGGGGACTCTATGAAGGCAAGGTCCGCTTTCAGATGAGCATTCCTCCAGCCATCGCCAATTTGAATTCCCTCTTCTGCGACGAAAACTTTTTCCACGAAGCTATGACCGATTACCCCTATCTGGCAGAACTGGCACACAAACTGGCCGGTCTTTATCGCCCCTGCATCGCTGGAAAATCCACCGATCCCTACGGCAGGGATGCAGACCCCGGTCTCCAGATAG
>JAZUEO010000071.1:0-3770 GCA_045640205.1 Candidatus Coprenecus sp.
GCAGCCCTGAGGACGAATGCTTTCAGGCTGCAATTAGGGTTTCACGCAGCGAAAACTGTGCGGCATCGGATTTTTGCTTACTTTTGCAATATGTGTGCGGTGAGGCTTATATGTGTTCTCGGACCGACGGCTTGCGGTAAGACCAGATATGCTGTCGGGATGGCGCGTCGGCTGGGGGGTGAAATCATTTCGGCCGATTCCCGTCAGGTCTATCGGGGAATGGATATCGGAACAGGAAAGGACCTTTCCGATTACGGGGATGTGCCGTATCATTTAATCGATATTGTCGATGCGGGGACCAAGTATGATATTTTCAGGTATCAGAAGGATTTCGCGCTGGTGTATCAGAATATAGTCGAACGGGGCAGCATTCCTATTCTGTGCGGAGGAAGCGGTTTATACATTGAATCCGTGACCAGAGGATATTCCCTGCCTGACGTGCCGGGCAATCCACCCCTGAGGGCTGAACTGGAAAAGTACAGTGATGCAGAACTCATCGCGAAGCTCGCTTCGCTGAAAACACTCCATAACAAGACTGATTATGATACACGGCAGAGACTGATAAGGGCTTTGGAAATAGCTATATATCAGTCTGAACATCCTCAAGAAGACATTTATCATACTTCGGACGGGAAGGCGGTACCGATTCCCAGATTCGAAGAAGGGGAGGTGGAGTATATCGGTCTGATGGTGTCGAGGGAGGAAAGAAATGCCAGAATCGATGCCAGACTGGAAGCCAGATTGAAAGAAGGGATGGTGGACGAGGTGCGCGGACTGCTCGAAAGCGGAATTCCTGCCGGGAATCTGCTCTATTATGGTCTGGAATACAAGTTCGTTACGCAATACCTTCTCGGGGAGATTTCGTATGACTTTATGCGGGAACATCTGGCCATCGCCATCCATCAGTTCGCCAAAAGACAGATGACCTGGTTCCGTGGGATGGAACGGCGGGGTATCAGAATAAAATGGATTGAAGTATAAGAAGCTGTTTGTGATATTGAAGATTGACAGGTCGAAGTTTTGAAAAGATTTTGAAGAAGGAGAACAAATCTTTTTTATATTTGCATCCGATATGAGAGATATGATTTTATTCAACTTCTGGCAGTGGCGCAGTTTATGATTTTCTGCGGCGCATCGGTTTGTTGAATAAATGGCTATAATACTTGAACCTCCTGCGTACGTGTCGCTCAGGAGGTTTTAACTTTTTAACGATTGTTATGAAAACTACCAAGAAGTTTGTTCTTACGGATGACCAATTGCCTGAATATTGGTATAATGCACTCGCTGATATTCCGCATCTTGACCCTATGCTGAATCCGAAGACCGGAGAGGTGCTCAAGCCTGAGGATATGGAGCCTTTGTTCGCCAAACACCTTATCGAACAGGAATTTTCCTGCCAGAGGTGGATAGAGATTCCTGAGGAGGTGAGGACTCTTCTCAAAATCTACCGTCCGTCTCCACTGGTGAGGGCGAGCGGTCTGGAGAAGGTATTGGATACTCCGGCGAGGATATATTTCAAGAATGAGTCAGTATCTCCTGTGGGCTCGCATAAGCTGAACTCCGCGCTTCCGCAGGTATATTATAATAAGATAGAAGGGGTGAAGTGCCTGACCACCGAGACTGGAGCCGGGCAGTGGGGTTCCGCGCTCAGTATCGCGGCGAAGCATTTCGGGCTGGATGCAGAAGTCTTTATGGTTCGCCTGAGCGCTACACAGAAGCCGTATCGCCGGATGGTGATGGAAACTTACGGAGGGAAGGTGACTCCTTCCCCTTCAGATACTACCGCGGCCGGAAGGGAACTGCTGGCCAAATATCCTGATACTCCGGGCTCGCTGGGTATGGCGATAGCGGAGGCCTGCGAAGCGGCTTTGACAAGACCGGATACCAAATATGTGCTTGGCAGTGTGTTGAATTTCGTGATGCTTCACCAGACCATCATCGGTCTGGAGGCGGAAAAGCAGTTTGAAATAGCGGGTGACCATCCGGATATCATCATCGGAGCTTTCGGAGGCGGGTCCAATTTCGGAGGTATCTCTCTTCCATTCTACAGACATCAGGTGGAGGGCAAGCGCCATTATGACTTCATAGCGGCGGAAAGTACAAATTGTCCGAAACTTACTCAGGGTGAATTCCGTTATGATTTCGGTGATTCTTCCGGTATGACACCTTTGATTCCTATGTACACTCTGGGCCATGATTTCCAACCTGCTCCCATTCACGCAGGCGGACTGCGTTACCACGGAGCCGGAGCCATTATGAGCGAACTGTTCAAGGAAGGGGTTATCCGTGCCGTCGATATCGACCCTAAGGAAATTTTCGAAACTGGAATAATGTTCTCCCGTTGTGAAGGTATCATTCCTGCACCGGAGTCCTGCCACGCTATCGCTGCAGCCGTTCACGAGGCCGTGAAATGCCGTGAAACAGGAGAGAAAAAGGTTATTCTCTTCAACCTTTCCGGACACGGACTGCTTGACTTGAAAGCCTACGCGTCCAGTCCGAAATAATTTGAGTTCACTGCGATGACACCGCTGGTAGGTAAAACGCTTTCAGAACTGAAGGAAATCTGCCGGGAATACGACTTTCCTGCTTTTGCCGCCTCGCAAATGGCCGATTGGCTTTACAAAAAGCGTGTGCGTACTCTGAATGAGATGACCAATCTGTCCAAATCAGCCAGGGAGAAGCTCAGCGCGGAGTATGAAGTGGGGAGGGTGTCGTATGCCGACAGCATCTGTTCGAGTGACGGGACGAGAAAGTATCTTTTTCCGGTGGAGCTGGGCAATGGGATGCTTCAGCCCCGGGGATTTGGCCTTACAGGCAGGGAATGGGCAGCCGGTGATGCCGGAAACGCTTCCGATGAGATGGCCGCAGGCGGGAAAGATAAGGCTCAGGGCATAGAGGCGGTGATGATTCCCGATGAAGACCGCAGGACTTTGTGCGTTTCTTCACAGGCGGGGTGCAAGATGGGTTGCAGATTTTGTATGACCGGAAGACAAGGATTCCACGGCCATTTGCCCACCGCCGGAATCATCAACCAGTTTCTGGAGGTGGAGGAAGCCGGAGAACTGACCAATGCCGTGTTTATGGGGATGGGTGAACCTCTTGACAATTGGGAGAATGTGTCGAAGGCCATAGAAATTCTCACCTCTTCGTGGGGATTTGCGTGGAGTCCGAAAAGGATTACCCTTTCTACCATCGGGGTCATTCCCAACCTGAAAAAATATCTGGACGAGTGTTCCTGCCATATAGCCGTCAGTCTGCACAATCCATTTCACGAACAGAGGTTGGAATTGATGCCGGCGGAGAGGGCCTATCCCATCAAAGATACGGTAGAACTATTGTCGCGATATGATTTCAGCGGGCAGAGACGTGTCAGTTTCGAATATATAATGTTCTCCGGGGTGAATGATTCCGTCCATCACGCAGATGCATTGGTCAGGATGCTGCGCCCCCTTGAATGCCGGGTTAATCTTATCAGATTCCATAAGATACCCGATTCACCGTTGAGCACGTCACCTGCGCAGACCATCGAGCGGTTTCAGAACAGAATGAATGCGGCAGGAATCCTTACCACTCTGAGAGCCTCACGCGGTGAAGATATTCTGGCTGCCTGTGGAATGCTGTCAGGAAAGAAAAAGGTCTGATTTTTGCAGAAAAGCCAACACATATATTTATATCCGTAAAAAAAATGAAAAGAATTGTTTTTTCAGCATTGTTCCTCCTGACTTTCGTCATCGGAGCCGGTGCTCAGGGGTTTGACCCGATGGCCACCC
>JAZUEO010000072.1:0-3114 GCA_045640205.1 Candidatus Coprenecus sp.
CTGCATCGGCATTGGTAAATACTATCGAACCTACGGCACCACCCGGAGAAGCGGGGAGTCCGTGAGCTATGACTGTCGCCTTCTTTTCGGAAGCGGGGTCAAGTATGGGATGGAGGATTTCATCGAGCTGAGCAGGGGATACTCTGTTGACTACGGTTTTCTCATCTATCATCCCTTCCTGAAGCATATCCATAGCCATATTGAGGGCAGCCAGACCTGTCCTCTTGCCGATACGGCACTGGAGCATCCAGAGTTTCCCTTCCTGAATGGTGAACTCGATGTCCTGCATATCGTTGAAATGGTTTTCGAGGTGGAGACGTATGTCGTCCAGTTCCTTATATACGTCAGGCATCGCATCTTCGAGTGATGCGAGGTGGGCGTTCTGAGGACTCTTGGTGGCATTGTTAAGCGGGTTGGGGGTGCGGATACCGGCCACTACGTCTTCGCCCTGAGCATTGATGAGCCATTCTCCGTAGAATTTGTTGTCACCATTGGCAGGGTTACGTGAGAAAGCTACGCCTGTAGCTGAAGTTTCTCCCATATTTCCGAATACCATTGACTGAACGTTTACCGCCGTTCCCCATGAATCTGGAATCTGTTCGATTTGACGGTATTTCTGAGCACGTTTCCCGTTCCAGGATTTGAAAACACCTCCTATGGAACCCCAGAGCTGCGCTTCTGCGGTATCGGGGAATTCTTCTCCGAGAACTTCCTTGATGCGGACCTTGAACTGTTCGGCAAGAGTTTTGAGTTCTTCGGCTGTAATTTCAGTGTCGCTCTTATATCCTTTTGATTCCTTGAGGTCTTCCATCATCCTGTCGAGCTGCTGGCGTATGGCCTGACCGTCCTTTGGCTCTATTCCTTCAGCCTTCTCCATTACAACGTCCGAATACATCATAATGAGACGGCGGTATGCATCATATACGAAACGGGGATTCTGTGTCTTTTCTATCATACCGGGGATGGTGGCAGAGCAGAGACCGATATTCAGGATGGTATCCATCATACCGGGCATAGAACTTCTGGCACCCGAGCGGCAGCTTACGAGAAGGGGATTCTTCGGGTCACCGAACTGCTTTCCCATAATGGCCTCAGTCTCCTTGAGAGCTTTGGCTACGTCTCTCCTGAGTTCCGGTGTATAACCGCCTCCCAGTTCGTAATATTCGGTACAACATTCTGTAGTGATGGTGAATCCGGCGGGAACCGGAATTCCAAGTTTGCACATTTCTGCCAGGTTGGCACCCTTGCCACCCAGTAAGTTTCTCATCGAACCGTCGCCTTCGGCATTCTTTCCGCCGAAAGTGTAAACGCGTTTGACAGACATAAATCTAAATCCTTTTTATTAGGTTAATAACTCAAAATTTTTCAAACCGCAAATGTAAACATTTTTTCTATCCAAACCCTTCCGTTGACAAAAAGTTCTATCCACGGAGTGAACGTGTCGTTTTCGCGACCCTTAGGGTAGTATGCCCAGTTCCAAGGTCTCAGACCTCTTTCCGGGTGTGGCATCATCATCAGATGGCGGCCGTCAGCGGAACACAGGCCGGCGATGCGCTGGGGAGAACCGTTGGGATTGGCCGGATATTCATCATAATTGTATCTCAAGGCCGCCTTGAAACCGTTGGTGTCTTCCGGGAGTTCGAATTTGCCTTCTCCGTGAGCTACCCAGATTCCGAGTCTGGAACCCTGAAGTGATGCGAGGAGAATGGCGGGGGAACTTTCCACAGTGACCGAAGTGAACGCGGATTCGAACTTGTGTGAATCGTTATGTTTCAATTTGGGAGTATTGTTCATATCCCCTGTGATGAGTCCTAATTCTCCCATAAGCTGACATCCGTTGCAGATACCGAGGGACAGTGTGTCCTTGCGTGCATAGAAGCGTTCCAACGCTTTACGGGCCTTTTCATTGTAGAGAAGGGCACCGGCCCAACCTTTGGCGGAACCGAGTGTGTCGGCATTGGAGAATCCGCCCACGAATACGATGAACTGAACGTCATCCAGTGTCTCCCGTCCGGATGTAAGGTCGGTTACATGAACGTCCTTGACTGCGAATCCGGCGGTGTAGAGAGCCCAGGCGGTTTCACGGTCGCACTGGGAACCTTTCTCCCTGATGATGGCAGCTTTGATTTTTCTCTGGGTCGGGATGCTGTACTTTCCGGTGAAATGTTTTGGGAAGGAGTAGAGCAATGGCTGCTTCTTGTAGTTCTTATAGCGTTCAAGAGCTATCGCGGCCGGTGTCTGTCTCTTTTCCATAAGATACGAGGTGCGGAACCATACGTCGCGTTCGCGGTCTATGTCAAGTGAGATGGTCTCACCCCTGCCATATTTTATCACAAGTGTGCGTTCAGATGTAATGCTTCCTATTTCGTATGCCTTGACAGAAGATGAAAGCTGGTTGATGAAAGCATCCTTGCCGGAGGCTTTGACCTGCACGATGACTCCCGGGTTTTCGCTGACCAGAATGTCGGCGGTTCCGAATGAGGTGAGGTCCACATTCATTCCACCTCTGGTGTTGGCGAAATTCATTTCGAGGAGGGTTGTTACCATACCTCCGGCGGAAATGTCGTGTCCAGCCAAAACGTATCCCCTGGTAAAAGGACTGAAGAGCGCATCTTGAAGGGAATTGAAGCAGGTGCGGAAATATGCCGGATCTTCGACATCGGCTGAATGGGCTCCGATGAAGCCTTCCGTCTGTGCGTATGCTGTACCGCCGAGAGGAAAATCTTTCGGTCCGCCCGTCATGCAGGTGAACGGTATATAAAGAAGAACGGATTCTTCCTCAGGGTCGATTACGGGGTGAACGGTGCTGCCCACGTTCATTGATTCACCTACCGTGGAGATTATCAGTGTTCCGGGGGCAAGCACTTTTCTGCCGTCAGGGTATTTCTGGGTCATGGACATAGAGTCCTTGCCGGTAGGAATATTTATTCCGAGGGCAATGGCAAAGTCGCTGGCAGCTTCCACGGCTGCATAGAGTCTGGCATCTTCCCCTTCGTTCTTGCCCGGCCACATCCAGTTGGCACTGAGGGATACTCCGCCAAGCTGGTTTTTGATGGGGGTCCAGACCACGTTGGTCAGCGCTTCGGCGATGGACATTCTGGAACCGGCGGCCGG
>JAZUEO010000073.1:0-17819 GCA_045640205.1 Candidatus Coprenecus sp.
GTATCGGCATCATTGGTATAGTCTGGAGTCCCGTCATACATTGAGTCCTCCATACTGTCAGCCATCGTGGCAAGGGAAGACATATCTATATCTGAATCGGGTGTCGATATTGCTTCGTCCTCCTGGACAACTCCGTCATCATTAGCATCGACCAGAATGCCATCAACGTATCCATCATTATCCACGTCAACGAAAGCTGCGTCGTGTCCATCGACAGTAGCATATGCGACATTCAATATTTCACCGTCTTCAGTAGCGACACTTCCGACTTCATGAACTTGAACGTCAACTACTTCGTCAGCGGCATCTCCTTCTGGATTGGCCTGAGTATCTGCAGGTTCCTGTATCCCCTCTTCTTGAACTTCAACTTCTCCCTCCACTTGAACTTCTCCTCCAGGATTTTCATCATTATCCTGAACATTATGAACGCTATTTGCAAATTCCTGCCTGTCCTCATCGCTCATGGCCTCCCATTCAGTGGCAGAATAGGTATTAAACAGGTTGCCATGCCACTCGAACACTCCTCCCGGACCGATTTCCTCACGGGCTGCGGCGAAAGCTTCTCCGAAACTCATATCATCGTTAACCGATTCGGCCATTTCTACACCGATTTCCTGTGGGTTAACCTGTCCGCCATTATTGTCGGAAGCATCTTCATCTTGTCCATCCTGATGGTCAGTATTAATGACTTCTTGTGCGAATGCCGTTCCTGCAGTTCCAAGTATCACTCCCGGAACACCGCCAATGATGACATTTTTCCATGCTCCGGATTTTTTTTCTTTTGCTATTTTCGGTGTTGACTCAGTTTGCTGTTCAACGATTGTCATCTCTTCATTGAGATTGATTTTTTCTTCAGTATTCATAACGCTATAGATTAGTTGTTTGTTTCCATTGCAAATGTAGGAGATTTTGTTACGATTGAAACACTTGTTCTCTTATAAGTGACATAATATACTGATTTAAGGACAAATTGCGAGTTTTAACATATTTTTCTTTAAATTCGCATTGCTTTTCTAATTAATATATTTATACCCTATATGGCTGAATATCTTTATTTTAATTCCAGAGACGAACTATTTCGAATCAGCAAACCGTGTATCGTATATATTGAAGCTGCCGGTAATTACACTATCATCCATCAGATAAACGGAGAGAAAGGAGTCATTGGAATGGCTATGTCCAAAATGGAGAAGATGCTGACGACTTCTTCAGGTGAAAACAAATCAGTGAAATTTGCAAGAGTAGGCAAGAGTCACATAGTAAACCTGAGTTATATATTCCGGATTAATCCTTTGAAGCAGAAACTTGTTCTCAGCGATCAGAAGACTTTTTCATATACTCTTGACATTTCCAAGGATGCATTACGCAAACTCAAGGAACTTCTTGTCGAAAAGAAACAAATAAATTCAAAATAATGGAAATATTAATAGGACGTGAAGCTGGAACCCAGCAGCCACGCTTGCAAATCACTCATAACGGTAAAAAGTTTTTTCTCGGTACTCCGGGAAGTGTCGGGATGAAGGTAAGTCGCCAACATTGCCGCTTGGATGTGAAAAGTGACGGAACGATAGTATCCATCACCGACGTCACCGACAATAATTTTATGTATGTCAATGGGAAAGAATTCAAATCGAAAAAGGGAGTAAGTGTGATGGATGTAATTGAATTGGGCCCGGAAAAATACAGGCTGGATTTGGTTGCTGTGCTTAAAATGACAATAGGTGCACCGACATATCATATCGCCCCGCTTCGTGAAGTATATGACAATTATCAGAAAGAATTGATGAATATGCAGATAAAGCAGGGGAAAATGGGTGCGATGAGTTCCCTCCCTATGATACTGTCTATGGGGTCAGGTGTTCTGATATCTGTAATACCGGGGATTAATCCTTCGGTCAGGACCATCTTTATAGTATTAGCAGTTTCATTGATGATTCTGTTTATATATCTGCGTTTAAAAACAGCCAGTTCGAATCCTCAAAAACGCAAGGAACTTGATGACGGATTCCATAAAAAATATGTCTGTCCCAATCCTGCCTGCAAGCATTTTTTCGGAACAATGAGGCCGGATGAACTTCTGACGAACAAAACGTGTCCATGGTGCAAGTCCAAATTGGTGGAATAGCGAAAAAAAGCATTTTATCCGCAAATCCCCATACTTTGTCATTTAATCAAGTTTTACTGTTGACGATAGCGCTCCAATAAATACTTTTGCAGCAGTAATCAAACAAAAATAATTATGAAAACTAAATTTTTATCTGCGATTCTCATCGCCTTTCTTTTTGGAAGTTCCTTAAAAGTCCAGGCTCACGACTTCGAGGTTTCAATGAACAGTGGCAATGTTTATTATGTCAATGTTCTCGATACTCTATTACGTACAGCGGAATTAACATTCGCAGGAGAATACAACCGTCCTGACCATATCAAATTTCAAGGTGTCGTCTCTGTTCCTGAAACAGTATCATATAAGGGGAAGGATTACAGGATAGTAAGGATTGGCGTGAAAGCTTTTTGTGCAGGAGATAAAATAGAGTCAGTCATTCTTCCTTCTTCGGTAAAAACAATTTCAGAGTTTGCTTTCGAAGGGTGTACTTCCCTGAAATCTATAGTTTTTCCCGGCTCTCAGGTGAAAATCGGTGAAGGTGCTTTTTGGAACTGTACTAATATCGAAGAGATTACGTTCGGTTCCGACTGGACTGAAATCGATTTTGACCATTTCAAATGGAGTACGGCACTCAAAAATATCGAGATACCTGCCAAGGTCCGCAAGATTATGCATCTTCGCGATATAAAGAGTCTTGAAAATATTAATATTGACGAAAATAACAGCGCATTCGCTTCCGTTGACGGAATCCTTTATTCAAGGGACAAAAGCATTCTCTATACCTGTCCCGTCGCGCGCAAGGCGGACGTAATCGTCCCTGAGGGAACGAAATCCATTCTTCGTGGAGCTTTTCTGGAGTGCAGACTTGTGGAAGCAGTGGAGCTTCCTTCATCAATCGAAGGGGTTTCTTTCACAGAATTCGCCCCTTTGGTTTCATTGAAATCTCTGACATTGAAATGCGTCAATCCTATTATGACGGCGAAGTTCAATGGGGAGAAAGTATTTGCTTTGAAATTGGCTTCATCGGCCAAATTATTCGTTCCGAAAGCTTCTGTCAGAACATATATGGAATCGGTGTGTTCATCTGCCGGAAAATACGAATCTTTTGATGGGAAGGATATCGTTGAATGTACAGAAGAAAATTTACTTAATGCAAAAAACATAACAAAAATCAAGTAGTATGGCGACAATAAACAAAAGTGTAGCGAAAAAAATAGTTATCGGTGGAGTTTCCGGTATTGTCCTCGGCGCGTCTTCTATGGCGACTGCCGGGAACGCTATTATCGAAGACATCGCTGAGGATGTTGAAAGTTCCGAATCGAATTATGAGGAAATGTCTTTTGGCGAAGCGTTTTCGGCGGCCCGCGAAGACCTCGGCCCGGGAGAGACATTCGAGTGGCACGGAAACGTTTACAGCACATATACTGCTCAGGAGTGGAACGCTGTTCATCCCTCGGAACCGATAGATGAAACGTCTGCAGATGCCACAGATGCGGATGCCATAGATGCAAATGCCGCAGAGACTGTTAACGATGCAGAAGAAGTGCCTTCTGAAGAGGTGGAAATTCTGGGGGAAGAAGATGCCGAAGACAATATCGAAGTCGAAATAGAAACCGGCAATGATATCAACGGCGATGAAGCGACATTTGTAGATATCGAAGAAGACATACAGACTGACGCAGTCGAAGATGTCTATGTGGGACCGGAAGCCGATTTTGTTAACGACACTTCGGATTATTCAAATGATGATGCTCCGATGATGTGATGAAACGGTTTATCCTTATCGCATTTTTTCTCACAATATTCGGCATTACTTCAGAGTCTAAGGATTTCTACATTTTGTCAGTCGGCATAGCGGATTATCCTGGCACGTGGAATGATTTGAATCTTCCCGCAAATGATGCCAAGGCGGTGGCATCTTTATACAAAACCTGTAATAAAGCCCATACTGTTCTTCTGCTGAATGAAAATGCGACCGCAGATAATATTATCAATACGGCTAAGGTGCTGTTTCAAAAGGCCGGGAAACAGGACGTAATTATCTTTTTCTTCAGTGGACACGGCGCGACCGGCTGTTTCTGCGCATATGACGGAAACCTCGAGTACAGTGAACTTCGTTCTGTATTCGCTTCAAGTAAAGCCACAAGCAAAATAATATTTGCAGATGCCTGTCTTGCCGGAGGAATGCGGCAGGGCGGTCATACAGGTCATCATACTTTGGGGTCGGACGTGATGCTTTTTCTTTCCAGTCGGGACGATGAATATTCTATGGAAAGCGCCGGTATGAAAAACGGATTCTTCACGTCTTGCCTGGTAAGATGCCTTAAGGGAGGCGCAGACAGCAACAAAGACAGAATAATTACAGCAAGAGAGTTATATGAAGGTGTCAGCAAGGGTGTTGTCAAGTTGTCCAACGACAGGCAGCATCCTGTGATGTGGGGCAATTTTAATGACAACATGTCGGTAATCAATTGGAATTGAAGAAATGGAAAAAATTAAAATCAAGTGCCCGTTCTGCGGGAAAATACTGATAGTCGCAGATGATCCGAATAATTCGGGGAAAAAGCTCAGATGCCCTGCCTGCAAGGAGGCAAGTGTTTATGAAGATTTCAAGAGGGTCATCGAGCAAAAAGTTTCAGACAAGACTGAGGTCGATTTGGGCGCCAAAACATCTTCGGCGTTTTTCAGTCTTACAGACAAGCTGACAGGTAAATCGTATAAACTTCATCAGGGACGGAACCTTATCGGGCGGATGACATATAAAAGCGCTCCGAAGGCGGATGTTCCGATATGCACTGAAGATATGGGATTCAGCCGTGAACATCTCAATATCGAGATTGTGAGAGGCTGCGACGGAATATACCACTGTTATGCCAGCAATGCATCCAATAAAAACGACACGTTCATCAACGGAGAACTCCTTCCGGAGGGCGACAAAATCGGCCTTGAAAATGGAGATATAATAAAATCATCGTCAACGACTCTTGTATTCAGACGCACCGATTCATCTTTTGAGGATGGAACACAACTATAGTCAGCCATGATTATCAAAAACAATACGCTTTCCCTTCAGGAAATGGGGCGGAGAACCAATCAGGAAGACAGCATATATCCTATGCTGACAGGAAAAGGATATGTCTCGTCGGATCTATACATCCTATGTGATGGTATGGGCGGCCACGACTGCGGCGAAGTCGCTTCGCAGAATACGTGCAGCGCAATGAGTGATTATATCATGAATCATCCAAGAGAGGATGGCTTTTTTGATGAAGAAGACTTCAATGCCGCACTGGATGCCGCTTATAACAGACTGGATTCTCTGGATAACCCGCAGAGTGAGAAGAAGATGGGTACGACACTGACTTTCCTTAAATTCCATCGCGGAGGCGCGTTCATCGCGCATATCGGAGACAGCCGCATCTATCATATCCGCCCTTCGGAAAAGAAAATACTTTATGTGACACGTGACCATTCACTTGTGAACGATTTAATCGCTCTCGGAGAACTTACCCCGGAAGAAGCCAGGACATCGAAACAGAAGAATATTATAACCCGTGCGATACAACCGAATCAGGACCGCCGTGCCAGAGCCGACTGCCTGAATATCACCGACGTGAAGGATGGGGATTATTTCTACATGTGCAGTGACGGTATGCTGGAAATCAGTGAGGATAACGAAATCTGCAATGTCATCTGCATGCATTTGAAAACCGACTCTCAGAAGTTGGCCATTTTCAGAAATGTTACAAAGGACAATAGCGATAATCATTCAGCGCATCTCATCCATATAACTTCCGTAAAAAAGGAAGTGTCTGACAGTCAGACGACACCTGCATCTTCAGTTAATAACGGTGTACGTGATAATGTCGAGGAGAATGTGCTGCATCAGATAATCAAGACCGATAAAGGTCGTCTTGGAGTAATCATCATCACAGTTGTATGCATAATTCTGGCAGTTTTTCTCGTGATGTATTTTCTTTATAAGTCAAATCTGATAAGGATAAATTGATATGAATGCGTTAAATAGAGGAGCCGCTCTTCAGAACGGCAAATACATAATCGATACTGTTCTCGGTCAGGGCGGCTTCGGCATTACATATGAAGCAGAACAGGTGAGTCTTGGCCGCAAGGTAGCGGTGAAGGAGTTTTTCATGAAGGATATCTGTAATCGGGACGAATCTACGTCTCACGTAAGTGTTCCTTCAGTGGGCAGTAAGGAACTGGTGGAGAAGTTCCGCCAGAAGTTCGTGCGCGAAGCGAAGATGATAGCTGCTCTCGACCACGAGCACATCGTAAAGATACACGACGTGTTCGAGGAAAACGGCACGGCGTACTACGTGATGGAATATCTTGGCGGTGGAAGTCTTGGCGACGGGGTGAAAGCCGGTAAGGCTATGTCCGAGGGAGATGCTTTGAAAAGCATCCGTCAGGTAGCCTCGGCCCTTTTATATCTTCACAAAAAAGGCATCATCCACTTCGACGTCAAGCCTTCGAACGTCTTGAAAACCGAGAATGGTAAACTCAAACTCATTGATTTCGGCATCTCGAAGCACTACGACGAGGCAGGACAACAAACCAGTTCCACTCCTGTGGGCATCAGCAAGGGCTACGCACCTCTTGAGCAGTACCAGCAGGGTTCGGACATCAAGTCTTTCACCCCTGCAACAGATATATATGCTCTCGGAGCAACATTTTACGCTCTTTTGACGGGGAGCAATCCACCTGAGGCTTCAGTAATCTACGAAGATGGACTTCCAATAATCACCGGCATAAGTCCCAATGTTATGCACGCCATCGAGAAGGCAATGCAGCCAAGGCGTAAGGACAGGCCGCAGAGCGTGGAGGAGTTCCTTAGATTGCTTGATGGTCCCATTGCTGATGACGAAGAGACTGTAGTACCTGGCTCAGGCGCAGGAGATGCAAAGACGGGCAAAGGGAAGAGCTCTGCTATAAAACCCACCGAACCTAAAAAAACGTCAGAGCCGAAGCCGGAAAGGAAAAAATCGAAAGGCTTCCCTAAATGGCTTTACGGATTGTTTGCAGGTATAGCCGTGGCAGTATTGGCTGTTGTTCTGTTCAACCGTTCCGACAATCCGGACGAGACAGACGTTCCTCTGACCGACAGCACCGCCGTGGTCGCGGAAGTCATTCCGGAGAAGTCTGTGACGAGCCAACCTTCGGCGTCTGCCTCCAAACCGGAGACTCCTGCCAAGCCCTCATCCTCCACCACCGGTACGCATAACGGTCACGAGTGGGTTGACCTCGGCCTTAGCGTCAAATGGGCGACCTGCAATGTCGGGGCCAGCAGCCCCGAAGGCTACGGCAACTACTACGCTTGGGGTGAGACCAGACCTAAAAATGATTATGGTTGGGATACATACAAGTACTGCAATGGCAGTTATGACAGTATGACAAAATACTGTACAGATTTGGCACATGGCAGTGTTGACAACAGAACAAAGCTTGAGTTGTCTGACGATGCTGCAAGAGCCAGTTGGGGTGGCAGTTGGCGCATGCCGACGATAGCGGAATACAAGGAACTGATAGACAAATGCACCTGGACCTGGACCACGCTGAACGGCAAGAACGGTTACAAGGTGGTAACCAAGTCGAATGGGAACTCTATTTTCCTTCCGGCTGCTGGGTACCGCGACGACACGAGTCTCGACCTTGCGGGCAGATATGGCTACTACTGCTCCAGTTCGCTCGACGGGGACCTCTCCTATCGCGCGTGTGGCCTCGACTTTAACTCAAACTTCCACAATACTCTTGGCGACTGCGCCCGTTGCCTCGGGCTTTCCGTCCGGCCTGTGTTCCGTTAGGATTTGTCCTTTTCATTTTTATGATTAAACTTGCGATTCGTGAATCGCAAATATTATAATGGATATGATTGAAAAACAAATCATTATGCGCCCGCAGGATGTTTTTATTTTACTGAAGAAACTCACCAGGTCAGGACGTGCTATGAATGGTAAGGAGTTGTCGGAATCTCTAGGAATCAGCCAATCGGAAGTGTCAGAAGCAATGGAAAGAAACTCGAATGCACATTTGACTGATGATACAAAAGTTCGGGTAAATATAGTCTCATTAAGGGAATTTTTGATTTATGGTATCAAATACTGTTTTCCAGTGAAGCTCGGAGCAATGGTTCGGGGGATACCAACCGCAGTCTCTTCGCCGCTTTTTTCCGAATCGATAGTTACAGGGGATGAAACTTATGTGTGGAAATGTAAGGAGGGAACTCATAGGGGGCAATCCGTAACACCTCTTTTCCATACGGTTCCACAAGCAGTGAAACAGGATGATGAATTGTATTCACTTCTTGCCATCGTGGATGCCTTAAGAATAGGACGTGCCCGTGAAAGGAATTTCGCAATACAGGCGTTGGATAAAATATTAACTGATTATGCCAAAACAGAATAGGGAACGTGTGCTCATTATCGCGGAGGCATTGGGAGACTTGTGCGACAAGGTGTTTTTTGTCGAATGAAACATTTCATAATCAGGCATCAATTTTGTGACAAAGGTAATACACTTTTCTTATTTTTGCGGTATGAATCGCTCAGAGCGCGCATATGAATTGTTCCGTTCGGGATATAACTGCTGTCAGTCCGTAGTGCTGGCATTCAGCGACTATATCGCTGCCAAAGGCGGTCCGGATGAGAGTACCTTGGCGATGATATGCTCCGGGTTTGGAGGAGGAATGGGAAGAATGAGGGAAGTGTGCGGAACAGTATCAGGAATGACGATTCTGGCAGGTTTCATAATTCCGGCGGTGGATGTGGATGACCGTGCAGCCAAAACAGCCAATTACGAGCTGGTCCGGCATTTTGCCGAACGCTTCAGGGAACTGAACGGTTCCATCGTATGCAGGGAACTTCTGGGATTGACACCACTGATGAAGGAGAGCGCCGCTCCGTCGCCCAGGACACCGGGGTATTATGAAAAGCGCCCTTGCGGAGAATTGTGCAGGATAGCTGCGTCCATAGTGGAACAATATTTGAATGAAAATAAAGAAAATAAATAAGAATAACAAAGGCATGAAACTTAACTTTTTATCAGGATTTGCAGCGACAGCTTTCACAGTTGTTCTGTTTCTTTGTCTTTCGTCTTGCGGTTCATCCGATGGCGGACAAAAAACCGGAAGTGCTGCCACTCACGTCAAGGTCGCTACCGCTGCCTTGAAAAGCAATAGAATTACGATATCCTACCCCGGCAAAGTGATTCCGCGGGAAGATGTAAACGTGTCATTCAGAATAGCGGGTCCCATTTCCAGGATTAAAGTGAAACAGGGACAGCAGGTGAGGAAAGGTGAGGTTCTGGCCGAGATGGATGACAGAGATTACAAAATCCAATTTTCTGCGACTGAAGCAGAATATCTTCAGGTAAAGGCAGAGGCCGAGAGAGTCATTACCCTTTCCGACAGGAACAGTGTTTCCAAAAACGACAGGGACAAGGCTGTGTATGGTCTTCAGCAGATAACGGCCAAATACAACGCTCACAAGAATGCATTGGAAGATACCAAACTCAGGGCACCGTTCGACGGATATGTGCAGAAGGTGAATTTCAGTGCAGGGGAGACCGTTTCCGCCGGGCTTCCGGTAATTTCAATGATAAGCGGTTCGGCTCCCGAGGTGGAAATCAATATCCCTTCGGAGGATTTTATCAAGAGGAGTATGTTCTGTGATTTTTACTGTATGCTTAAGGTATATCCGGATAAAACTTTTCCGATTCGTCTTGTGAATATCACGAAAAAAGCCAATCTGAACCAGCTGTTCACTGCCAGATTTGCCTTTGAGTCCGACTTGTCCGGCAGTGATGTCCCCTATGCCGGAATGTCCGCTATGGTTTATATCAGTTATGACTATGGCACGGAAAATCTTGTGAGTATTCCTATCGGAGCATTATTCGAGGAAGACGGAAAGAATATGGTCTGGGTTCTTGAAAATGACAATACTGTGAGTAAACGTGTAGTAAGCATAGTGGAAATCAAGCGGGATGGAGTCATATCCCTGTCTGACGGAGTCATGGATGGAGAACAGGTTATTACTGCCGGCGTTCATTCACTCATTCCCGGTCAGAAGGTGAAAGTTATGACACCGGAAACTGAAACTAATATAGGAAACTTGTTATAACTTATGGATTTAGGAAGTTTTGCACTGAAGAACAAGCCACTGGTGGTGACTTGTCTGATAACTCTGGTACTCGGAGGATTTCTCTCCTATCAGTCCATGAGCAAACTGGAAGACCCTGAAATCAAGGTTAAGAGGGCCGTCGTGGCCGTTATTTATCCCGGTGCTTCAGCCCATCAGGTAGAACTTGAAGCTGTCATTCCACTTGAAAAATCCATACGTTCGATGGCAAGTGTCGCCAATGTCGAGTCGAAATGCTGCAATGATGTGGCGATGCTTACCGTCGAACTGCTTACTACTGTTCAGGATGACGATACCCAGCAGCAGTGGGATCTGTTGAGGAGGAAAGTTTATGATACGTCCGCTTCATTGCCGGACGGAGTCTCCACCAGAATAATGGATGACTATGGCGACGTGTATGGAATGTTCTACGCGATGACTTCTGACGGATTCGATGACCAGGAACTTTCCCGTTACGCCCAATTATTATCCCTTGAGGTTCAGAAGATAGAAGGAATCTCTCAAGTGCAGATTTATGGCGAAAGAGCCAAGTGCGTGAACGTTGAAATCAAGCAGGAGCGGATGGGAAATCTCGGGGTTCATCCCATTGAAGTCCTTCTTACCTTGAGAAATCAGAACAGCAAAGTCTATGCCGGCTATTTCGAAAGCGGAGACAAGAGGATGCGCGTCGAAATCGGAGATGATTTCGCTACTATAGATGATGTACGTAATCTTCTGATTCAAGGGCACGAAGATGACCAGCTCCGCCTTTCGGACGTGGCAGACATAAACTTCAGTTTCGAGGAACCTGTCCGCAATTCGCTCCGTTATGACGGGAAGCATGCCGTCGGCATACTGATATCCGCTCATTCAGGCACCGATATTACCAAAATAGGCCCTCAGGTGGAGCAGACCATAGAAAGAGTAATCGGTGAGGATATTCCTATAGGAATAGAGGTTCATCCCGTGTTCAATCAGCCCGACCTGGTCGACAAGGCCCTCTCAACATTCCTCATTAACCTGATAGAGTCGGTTCTTATCGTGGTCTTCGTTCTTATGTTGACTATGGGCTTCAAAAGCGGCTTTATAATAGGAATATCTCTGATAATAATAGTATTCGGTTCATTCTTCATCCTCAATTTGGCGCACGGAACACTGCAGAGAGTGTCCCTCGGTTCTTTTATTCTGGCCATGGGTATGCTTGTGGACAATGCCATTGTTATTATAGACGGTATTCTGGTGGATATGAACAGCGGCATAAAGAAACCGGACTGTTTTACGCGAATCGGCAGGAAGACGGCGATTCCTCTTCTCGGGGCCACTATCATAGCCATTCTGGCATTCTTCCCCATATTCATGTCCCCCGACGTGGCAGGTACATACGTGAGGGATTTGTTTATCGTGGTGGCTGTTTCTCTCCTTTTGAGCTGGTTTCTGGCTCTTACGCACGTTCCCATTCACGCTTCCGTGGCATTGGCTCGGAAAAAACGTAATTCCTCCGACCAGTCCGAACGGAAAGACCCCTATGACAATGTTTTCTACCGGGTCCTCAAAAATGTGCTTGCTTTCACGATGAACAATCGTATTCTGACGGTAACCATAGCTGTGGGACTGCTTTTCTTAAGCGTTTACTGTTACAGGTATCTGCCTCAGATGTTTTTCCCCGATATGGATTACAGTCAGCTCTATATCGAATACCGGCGTCCTGAAGGAGCCACTTCGGACGATGTTATGAAAGATATCATCGATATGGAGAATATGCTCAGGAAAGATGAGAATGTGACTCATATCACTTCAAGTTTGGGCGGTACTCCGGGACGATATTGCCTGGTTCGTGCCATCGCTTCGCCATCGATGAGTTACGGTGAACTTATCGTCGATTTCAAGAATGCTGAGAAGATGATAAAGAGTATTCCCGAACTTCAACGGAAGTTGACGGAACGTTATCCGCAGGCATACGTCAGGGTTAAGCGATATAACCTGATGTACAGGGATTATCCTATCGAGGCTACTTTCATCGGTCCGGACCCTGCGGTTCTGAAGAATCTCTGTGAGCAGGCCGAGAGCATTATGCGCGAGAGTGATGCCACGTTTATGGAAACCAATAACTGGTCGGAGAAAGCTCCGGTACTGGTGATTGATTATGACCAGTCAGCTGCCCGTCAGACCGGTGTTTCGCGCTCTGATGCCGGTCGTTCAGTAATGGCGGCTATGGGCGGTATTCCTGTCGCCGAATTCAGAAATGACGATAGGATGATAAAAGTGATGCTCAAGAGTACCGATTCGGAAGGAAACAATATAGAATCTGTCGAGAATGCCCCTATCTGGCCTATGTCGATATCTGCGAGCGGTGTCAATATGAAGACCGTTTTTGATATAATGAACGGAATTATCCGCGAAGAAGACATTATTCGTCAGGTGGTCGGTTCCGTTCCTCTGAATCAGGTTACTTCCGGATTGAAAATCAGGTGGGATGAGCAGGTGGTCTGCCGCAGGAACGGTGAACGTGCCATCAAAGCCCAGTGTAATAATGCCTACGGCTATACCGCAGCGCAGGCACGTGATGACATCCTTGAGAAAATAGAAGCGATAGAACTTCCTGAAGGATACAGCCTTGTATGGCTGGGTGAATATGATGCATCTGAACAGTCATCCAAATATCTGTTCAAGAACGTTCCCCTGTCGATAGTGCTGATGATTCTGATTATGATAGCTCTGTTCAAGGATATAAGGAAACCTCTTGTTATTCTGTGCTGCATCCCTATGGTGGCCATCGGGGTCGTATTCGGAATGCTTGCATCCGGTAAGGGTTTCGGTTTCGTGGCCATAGTGGGCTGTCTCGGAATTATCGGTATGATGATAAAGAACGGTATCGTTCTCATCGACGATATATCCTTCCGTATCAATTCGGGAGAGAAACCTTACAAGGCTCTCATAGATTCGACCGTGTCCCGTTTCCGTCCGGTTATGATGGCGTCACTGACTACTGTAGTCGGTATGATACCACTTTTGTCCGATCCTCTCTTCGGCTCTCTCGCCGTGACTATTATGGGCGGTCTCACAGTCGGGACCTTGATTATACTCATCTTCCTTCCTGCATTGTACTCATTGTTCTTCGGGATAACCAAGTCCACGGAATCTGCAGTGACAGAAGATAAAATGTTAAATGAATAAGGAGATTTGGAAATGAAAAGACTATTTTATGCGGTTTCAGTATTCTTCGCACTCTCTTTTTCATTCACTGTATCTGCGCAGAATGAAACGGGTACCGTGGTGCCCACACTGTCACTTGTACAGTGCAGAGCCATCGCCCTCGACAGTAGTCTGACGATAGAAAATGCGAATCTGCAGTTTGACAGGCAGGAATATGACCGGAAGGCGATGCGTACCAATTTCCTTCCCAAATTTTCAGGATATGCTCTTTATCTGTGGACTTCCAGGTCATTCCAGTATGACGTGCCGCTGGAAAAAATACTTCCTCCGATTATCCAGCCTTTCATTCAGGATCCGGCTATGCTTGCCCAGTTGGCTGGGTCGATTCCTCCCTTGACATTGGAACTGAATCCTGCAAATTCATATCTGGCCGGTGTGAGGGTGACCCAACCCATCTTTATGGGAGGGAAAATCGTAGCGGGATACAAAATGTCTGAAATCGGTTCGGAAATGGCGTCACTCAATATTCAGAAAAGCCGTGCGGAGGTGATTACCTCGGTAGATGAGGCTTATTGGACTTATGTGAAGACCGACAAACTGCGTAGTGCCGCTTATAGTTTCGCTCAGGCTGTGGACAGCGTTTATAAAAGTGTTCAGGATGCTGTGGATGTGGGGATGGCGACTTCAAATGACCTTCTTAAGGTTAAGGTTCAGATTAACAATGCCCGTCTGATGTGTTCCAAGGCTGACAACGGTTTGCATTTGGCTTTGATGAATCTTTGTCATTCGATGGGGATTCCATTGGAGTCAGAGTTCAGCGTCTTTACCGATGGCTTTGATGTTTCCAGGGAGCAGTTCGATGACCTTTCCGGTGAAGTGGAGAACCGTCCCGAGTACAAATTGCTCGAGCGTAATACGGAACTCAAGGCACAGGCGATAAAGGTGGCACGCGCTGATTTCCTGCCTCAATTGGGCGCTATGGCCTCGTACAGTTATGCCAGAGGTCTGGATTTTCTTGGAAGTCCCCTTCTGGATGATGTCGGATTTGCCGTGATGGCCACTCTGAAAATACCCATTTTCCAGTGGGGGGAGGGTGTATATAAAGTCCGTTCGGCGAAAAAACAGCACGAGATGGCTGTAAATGAAGCACAGCAGATGCAGGACCTTATGAAACTGGAGATGACGAAGAACCGTATGGATCTTACCGATGCGCAGCTTCAGGCTGATATGTCGGAAACATCCATTGAAGATGCTGATATGAATCTCAAGACTGCGGTCAATCGATATCAGACGGGGATGGGAACCATCAATGATGTTCTTGAGGCTCAAAGCCAGAAATACAAGGCTGAGGCTGATTATATCGAAGCAGTGGCATCGTGTCGTCTTGCCTATACCAAGTATCTCAAAAGCGTAGGCAGACTGTAGTGATGCAAAACGTTCTTTTTCTGACGGTGACGCTGGCGGCTTTTCTCTTTTTCCCGCGACAAGCGGCTTCTATAGGGGTCGCGGAGACTTCATATGTTTCAGCCGATACCGCTACGTCAGAAATTTCCGTCACTGCAAGACGCCCTAAAATAGGCATTGCTTTTGCCGGTGGGGGCGCCAAAGGCGCTGCACACATAGGGGTTCTGAAGGTGCTTGAGGAGGTGGGCATTCCGATAGATTATGTGACCGGTACCAGTATCGGGTCGATTATCGGAGGTCTTTACAGTCTCGGTTACAGCGCGGAACAGTTGGATACACTGATAAGCGGGATGGATTGGAGCATATACTTGTCCAACAGAATGCAGCGCAGGGGAATGAGTTCCGTGGAAAAGGAGTATGACAGCAAGTATCTTTTGAACGTTCCGTTCAATGTAGGTACCTTGAGCGGGAACTTGAAAAGGGAGAACAAAGCATTCCGGGACAGGATGAAGGCGATGAAAAGAGATGAAGGGGATTCCTCCTCCGAAGGCGGACTCAATTTTATGCGCTCACTGCCAGGCGGGTTTATCGAGGGAAGCAATCTTCAGAATCTGTTCAATTGTTTGAGTGTGGGATATCAGGATTCAATGGATTTCAATGACCTGCCTATACCATTCGCCTGTATCGGTTCGGATATTATCTCTAAAAATGAGGTCGTGATTCGAAGCGGGAGACTTCCGGATGCCATACGCGGTTCGATGGCCATTCCCGGTGTGTTCGCCCCGACCAGATATGATGATATGCTTTTGGTGGATGGTGGGATGTTTAACAATTTCCCCGTGAAAGTTTGCAGGGATATGGGTGCCGATATAGTCATCGGCATAGAGGTTTCGGAAGATGAAAAGGTGGAACCTGAAGAAATCCGTTCATTGCCGGAACTGCTCGGACGCTTGTTCGACATAATAACCAGGGGCTCGATAGCTGAGAACAGGGAACAGTGTACCATTTATATCAGACCGGATGTCAACGGTTATGGTACATTGAGTTTTGACCCTAAATCCATAAGAACCCTGATTAATCGCGGTTATGCTGCAGCGGATGCCAAGCGGGACATACTCGTAGCCCTTAGAAAACAACTCGATTCTTTAGGCGCTCCTTCACATACTGTTTACAAGGCTCCTCCTGCAAAAAACGTTTCTCCGCTTTCTGAAACTGAAGTGGAAATTTCGGATATCAGGATAGAGGGTGTAACTGAGTCGGATAAAGTTTGGCTGATGAGGAAATCCGGGCTTGACAGGATGACTCAGGCCAGCGGGAAAGATTTGGATATGGCTGTTTCAATATGTTACGGAACAGGTTTTTTCAAGAAAATAGAATATTGGTTAGATCCGCTTGAAGACGGCAGTTATGTGCTTACGCTTAAAACCACCCCTTCGGAACCGCACGTTATGTCCCTCGGTTTGAGATTTGATTCGCAGGATGTCGTCAATGTCCTGTTCAGGCTGGGGTGGAATACATATAGAATTTCCGGGTTCAAGGCGGATTTTCATACCAGACTGAGTGTTGACCCTATTTTCAAGCTTACGGCATCTTACGTTCCAAGACTGTTCCCGACTGTCAATCTTTCTGTCGAGGCCAGAGAAGCCACTCATGAACTTCAATTTTTCGGAAATGATGACTGGAATGCCCGGTATTGGAAATTCAAATCGGAACTGTATCTGTCACAATATCATTCGCGGCTTATCACGGTCGCAGGGGGGATGAAACTGGAAAATTACAAGTTTCTCAAGTGTATGACTTCTGCGGTAGATGCTATCGACAGCAAACTTGATTCGGATGATTTCAATTCCACTTCTTTCGGTCCGTTTTTCAGATTCAGAATGGATAACAGGGATAACAGCTATTTCCCTCACAGAGGGATATATCTCGACCTGAAGGGAGATTGGAAAATGAAAATGTCGGGTTTGTCACCGGGAGTTGTCTTCAAGGATGATATGTATGCCTTTCAGCTGGGGATGGAGTATGCTATTCCCTGTGGGAGGCGAGTCACTCTCTCCCCCCAGTTGTATGGCAGATATATGCATCAGCCCTCATATGATGCGGATTATAACAAATATCCTCTGATGTCTATGTCGAATATATACGGCGGTGCGTACTCCGGCCGTTATATCGAGCAGCAGATTCCTTTCGTGGGGACGAATACTCCGCAATGGGCTCTCGATGCGATGGCTGTGGCCCGTGTGGACGTTAACTGGAACGTCGCCGGCAAGCATTATGTGTCAGGAATCTTCAATGTGAAATTCGAGGGCTCGGATTTGGAAAATCTCTTCTCTTTGGATACAAGGGCATCGGGAGCGGCCTTGAAATATTCATATTATACATTTATCGGCCCGTTGTCATTATATTTGCAGTGGAGTGATTTGGGCCACGCGCAGGGATTTTTCCGGCAATGCGGAATTTTCTTCAACTGGGGATATGAGTTTTAGGGGATGGATACGCTTACACGTTTAAAGAACCAGTGTGCAAGGAGAGAATATTGCTCCTCCGACATAATACGGAAGTTGGGGAATGAGGGGGTGAGCGGGAATGCGGCGGCTGATATATTGCAGGAACTGCAAGATGGGAAATGGGTGGATGATGCGCGGTATGCCGGGTGTTATGCGAGAGAGAAGGCCGCGATAGCCGGGTGGGGAGCAGTCAAAATCAGGTATCACTTGCGTGCCAAGGGTATTGCGCCGGAGGCGGTGAAAAGGGCTCTTGAAGAATTGGATGATGCCGAGGCGTCGAGAAGAATGAAGGATGTTCTCAAGCTCAAGTGGAGCGAAATCTGCAGGAGGGAAAAGGACGAAAGAAAAAGAAAGATGAAAATGGTGCGTTTCGCACTCGGAAGAGGATATTCTTCGGAAGATGCCTTTTCCGTTATGAATAATTATGATTGTAATATTTAAATAGCGATGATTACACAGGAACAAGTGAAGAATCTGCTACAGCGTATAGAGACGTTGGGGAGGTGTCTTTGACATCCC
>JAZUEO010000074.1:0-5715 GCA_045640205.1 Candidatus Coprenecus sp.
ATGGCTACGATCCGACTTCATGCGTTTCGCCCTGAGATTCATAGAATGGTTATGCCCCACGACGACAGCTCTGTGCGGGTCGCACAGAATAATCTGAGCCCCCATATCTATCAGTTTGTCCACGAAAAACAGACGGCTTTCGAACATCTTCTGATGAATGAGAACACATCCCCTGCACTGGGTGGTCACCACCAGAATTACCGACAGCAGGTCGGGAGTCAGACCAGGCCAGGGAGCATCGCTGATGTTCATTATGGAACCGTCCATAAATGTATCGATTACATACTCGTCCTGCGAGGGTACGAAAATATCATCCCCCCTTTCTTCCAGTTTTATTCCGATACGCCGGAAACTGTCCGGAATAATTCCCAGATTCTTCACGGACACATTCCTGATGGTAAGGGCACTGCGTGTCATAGCGGCCATTCCGATGAAACTGCCGACTTCTATCATATCGGGAAGAACTGTATGTTCAGTCCCGGACAGGGAGGATACCCCCTCGATGGTCAGAAGATTGGAACCGATTCCTGAGATTCTGGCGCCCATCTTTACCAGCATATGGCACAACTGCTGCAGATAAGGTTCGCACGCAGCATTATAAATCGTGCTGACGCCTTCGGCCAGAACAGCGGCCATTACGATATTGGCCGTACCGGTAACCGAAGCTTCGTCCAGCAGCATATAAGTACCGCGAAGTCTGGAAGCCTTGAGCATAAACAGACCGCTCTTATCGTCAAAGCAGAAATCTGCGCCCAATTTCTTCAAGCCTTCGAAATGGGTGTCGAGACGGCGTCTGCCGATTTTGTCGCCTCCGGGCTTTGAGGTGACGGCATACCCGAATCTGGCCAGCATAGGCCCTGTCAGCATAATCGACCCCCTGAGCGAAGAATTTTTCCTGAGGAATTCATCGCTTTTGAGAAATTCCGTATCTATGTCATCTGCCTGGAATGACCAGCTTCCACCTCCCAGCTTCTGAACCTTTGAACCCATCTTGCGGAGCAGTTCTATCAGATTATTGACATCCAGAATGTCCGGAACATTATGAACCGTAACCTTGGATGAGGTCAGAAGTGTCGCACATAGGATTTGGAGCGCCTCGTTTTTCGCTCCCTGCGGTGTAATCTCCCCTGATAGGGAATGACCACCTTCGATTACAAAAGACGGCATTTTATTTCAGTTTTAAGTCGTTCATATTCCTGTTTGGAAAGAAAATCATAAGCGATATCCCGTTCGCTGCCAATGTCGGGAAGCAGCTCGGACTCCACCGGGACGTAGAATAGCCGTTGTTTCAGCGATGAGGGAATATCTCTCCCTTTGTCAACGATTCTCTGTGCATCTTTTTCAGTCGTAATTACCACTGAAGTATAGAACTTGTCGGAAATGACAGATATAGACTTGAAATCCGAAGCACTGAAAGCGTGGTGGTCGGGATAAGAGATGGAATATTTGATTTCATATTTTCTCTGAAGATATTTTCTGAGAGGAGCATCATCCGCTATTCCGGTAAAAAAGACAGTTGACTGGGAATATTCATACCGCGGTTCCACTTCCGGAGCGAAAACGGGCACTAATTTCCCGTACTTCAGTCCCGTAAAAAAGATAGACTGCTTCTGCGAAAGTGAGAGTATCTTCCGCCAGGAAGAAGCCAGGGTCGAATCCAAAGTCCCTTCCATCTTGGTCACCACCACGATATCGGCCATCTTCATCCGGGACGGAAGGTCGCGAAGACGTCCCAGAGGCAGAAGATGGTCCTCGAAGACGGGCCTCGTTACACTGACCAGAACGATATTGATTCTCGGGGCTATACGCCTGTACTGGAAAGCATCGTCCAGCAGAATCAGAGTGGGACGCTCCTCCTCTCTGGAAGCCATCAGCGTTTCCACTGCACGGCATCTGTCCGCATCGACCGCCACTCTGACCGAAGGAAACTTCTTCTTGATTTGCAAGGGCTCGTCCCCTACATCACCAAAATCGTCATCCACCGACACCTCGCGGAAACCCTTCGTTCTGCGCCGATACCCGCGTGATATGACCGCTATTCTGTACTCATCCTGAAACATCCTTATCAGCATCTCTATCTGGGGTGTCTTTCCCGTCCCACCGACTGTCACGTTCCCTACACAGATGACAGGCACATCATAGGAAACGCTCTTTTTCCTGCCGGTATCGTAAAGCCAGTGGCGTATTTTCAGCGTCAGATAATACGGAAACAGAAATATCTTGTCTCTTAACCACATATCTCTATTTCAACCATTTGTCGAACCACCTGAAATACTCCCTCTGCCAGTGAACGGCGTTCTGGGGCTTCAGAATCCAATGATTCTCATCCGGGAAAAGCAGCAGTTCCGAAGGCACACCCATCATCTGCGCGGCATTGAATGCAGCCATTCCCTGTTCCACAGGTACACGGTAATCCATCTCCCCGTGCGTCACCATAATGGGAGTATCCCAGTTCAGAATCAGCTTATGAGGGGAATTGGCATAATGCCTTGCGGCAATAGGATTCGTATCCCACGGAGCACCGCCGTTGTCCCACTTGGGGAACCACATCTCCTCGGTCATCATATACATTTGCTCCTGATTGAAAATGCCGGCGTGGGCGAGGAAAGCCTTGAAAAGCCCTTTGTGCGTGCCTGCCAGATAATAAATCGAATAACCTCCGTAACTGGCCCCGGCAGCTCCCATCCTGCCCACAAACTTTTCGTTTTGAAGTTCCCTGGCCGCGCTCTTGTAATCTTCCATATTCAGCCCGCAGTAATCTCCGGATATCTGGTCAGTCCATTCCTGCCCGAAGGCCGTCGTCCCGCGCCTGTTGGGGAGGATTACGATATAACCCTGCTGTGCCATCAACTTGAAATTCCATCTCGTGGACCATCCTTGGGAAAGAGTTCCCTGCGGCCCGCCGTTGCAGAACAATATGGCCGGATAGACTTTCGACTTATCGAACTCAGGCGGATAGACGACCCAGGTAAGCATCTTCTTCCCATCCACGGTCGTTATCCATCTCTGTTCATAGGATTCAGAATCTATCCGGGAAAGTATATCATCGTTCTCGTGGGTCAGAAGTTCGAAACTGCCGTCAGCCTTTGACACCGAAACTATCTCATTCGGCCTGGCCATAGACTGATTCGTACATATCAGACGCTCGCCGCATTCACGGACGGCACCGAAATCATACCAGGAGTCCTCGGCCGTAACACGCCTGACATTGGCGTCCAAATCCACGTGAAATATTCCCTGCAAGGCATTCACTAAGGAACAGAACCAGATGCCGCCGTCTTCCGCCCACACCGGAGAAGAAACGTTATATGCGAAATTCACGGAAAGTTCCTTTTTCTCACGCGTATTCAGGTCGATAATAAAAAGCCTCTGTCTGTCAGCCTCGAATCCTGCCCTTTCCATACTTATCCACGCGATATACCTTCCATCCGGCGACCATACAGGGTCGGTATCATATCCCAGCATCCCCTCGGTCAGATTCTCGCACTTTCCACCAGCCGGTTCATAAAGGTAAATGTCAGTATTCGTGGAAAAAGCATAGTCCTTTCCCTTAAGCTTCCGGCAGGAATAGGCGATGTACCGGCTGTCCGGCGACCAACTCAGCTGCTCCAGCCCTCCGAAGGGAAGGGTAGGAAGTTCGAAATCCTTTTCCTGTTCATTGAGAATGTCTTTTCCCTCGCCTACGGCAATGTTCCCATCCTCCTCCACCGTTACGTCGCTGACAAAGGTATGGGGTATGGTTTCCACGAATCGGTCCCAATGACGGTACATCAAATCACCGATGTGTCTCCCCGTCGATTTCTTCAAATCCGGATATTCATCCACAGGACGCACGGCGACCTGTACTTGAGCCACATACATCAGTTTCGAGAAATCAGGGGAGAAACTGAATTCATCCATCTCTTCCGGAACCTGATTGACAGCCTTGATATCACTCCCGTCGGGCTTCATACTGAACATCCTGCCTCCTTGGAGATAGATAATCCGCGTTCCGTCCTGATTCCATACTGCATTTGACGCACTTTTGGAAAAATGTGTAATCTGCGTGTTCGAAGAACCGTCGGAATTCATCACGAACAGCTGCCGGACACTTCTGTTTTCATCTATGTCAGTATAGGTAACGCCATATAGAATTCTGGAACCGTCAGGAGAAAGTACATTCCCATCCACGCGCCCGAGACGCAGCATAATTTCAGGGGACATACGGCCGTCCGGCATCTGAAGAAATTCCTTTTCAATAATCTTGCCCTCAGCGGCATTTTCGTGAGAAGGGCATCCGCAGCCAATACAAGTCATAAACAGAACGGATAATGGTAAACAAAAATGTTTCATCTTATATTAAGTCATTGATTATCTTCATTACTGCTGCATTTTCAGGCATTTCTTCGCAAAAGTACAAATTTTCAACGGGATAAACTGATTTTTATCATAACTTTGCGACCGCTGACGCTGAATGACTTAAAATATGACTATCGAAGAAAAGACATTTGCCGAACTGTATCAGAAAGACCTCGATGCCGGAAAATCCGTCCGCATCGATATCTCCGGTTCAGGAATGGAACCCCTTCTGAGAGACGGAAAGGATTACGTCATAGTCACCTCCCTTAAGAAAAGCGACGTTCTGGAACTGGAGGATGACAACCTGCAGATCAGTGTAATCAAACACGAAAAGCACTCCGATAAGGGCAGGTCCACGAACCGTACCCGCAGCGAAGGCCGTATGACCTTGCGCCGCAGGGACATAGTGCTGTTCAGACACGAGCAGACCGGCACCATCAAACTCCACAGAATAGTTCACGTCTGGGGGACCCTCCTCCTTATGCGCGGTGACGGATGCTACTGTCCCTTCGAACGCGCCACAGTGTCAGACGTAATAGGAGTGGTAATCAGCGGCACCTGTCTGGGAGGACATCCCTTCAAGGCTTATTCCCACGGATGGTCACTCATCTCCAGATTCTGGACCTTGTCATACCGCACCCGCCTCTGGAGTTTGAGAATCTACCGCCTCGCCACCAAAGCTCTCCTAAAAAAGAAGAACCGCCCTGCACACAGGGCATCAGCATAGAAAATTCAGATTTTCTCCAGAGCTTCCTGCAGCTGCTCATCGTGCCGAAGGGAACTCTGAATAGCTCCTGCATCGAAATAATACTTACCCATTATCTCGTCTTCCAGAATACGGATTATTATTTCCTTGTTATTCCGGAGGAATGACACTTTGTCCAGAGTGACGCGTTCGAGAAGAGCTTTGATTTGAGATTCAAGCCCCTCGTCTCCTTCTGTCATTCCCTCGCGGACAGCCGTCTTGAGCACATCTTCCATTTTAACCTGGGATTCCGTGCGGGCATCGAAATCCTTCCCGGATGCATACGATACGAATTCTTCATACTCCTCATCGCTAAGTCTGAAATCAGATGGGGAGGCCACCCTGTCGTGAGCCACACAGTAGCTGATGGCGTAATCATTCACTATGTCACTATAAACAAGGGCGACCAGAGGACGGCTCATATATTTTACATCGAGGACGACATCAGGCGTTATTCCTCCCCCGTCATAAACCACGCGCCCCTTGGCCGTACGGAACTCCTTCTTCAGTGAATCGGGCACGAAACCGACACTTCCGTCTTCGTTCCGGTGACTGTAATCGATGGCCTGGACACAACGGCCTGAAGGAGTATAATATTTGGCGGTCGTCAATTTGAGGGCAGCGCCATACCC
>JAZUEO010000075.1:0-2568 GCA_045640205.1 Candidatus Coprenecus sp.
ATGTTCATTATCGTGCATCGGATTTCGCTCAAATCATCTTTCTCGATGTATATTTCACTGTGAAATCAACTACAAATGCATCAAAATACATCTAATCTCTTTTTTCCGATGAGACCTTTATACAAAAACTGTCCAAATATACATCGCTTTTCTTCAATATGTTTTTTTTCGATGATAAATGTCACAAAACAGCATTATTATCTCATCGCATTTACCATAATTTCCTATATCGATGAAAAACTGTCTTTTCGCACGGGTCCGCTTCCATGACAAAGGGACATTCCTCGTGGCAAAAGGTGTGTCCCCGCATCCCGATAACGCATCCCGTGCACTTTACTCCACCGTAAAGTGCGTCATCCGCCCTTTAACGGAATTTAGTCATATGATATACTCTAGTTAACTAATAATTTTCAATGTTAATGGGGGACATTATATGAAGTACAAATCGTTAGTCAAACGAATGGGGATGCTGCTGTTATGCGGCACATTAGCACTTTCTTCCATGGGCTGCGGCTCGGAAGCCACCAAGCAGCCTGTCGTCGCTTCTTCTGAAAGCGTTCAGCCTACCGACATTCCGGTAGACAATCCATCTACTGTTCCAATTGAATCAAGTGAAGAGCAGCCGGAAACATCTCCTGCGCCTTTCGTCAAGGAATCCTTCTCCGACTTTTATGCGGAGGTCAATGCAGACTGGACTGCTGCACATCCGTTAGAGGATTACGAGTGGGAATACCGCGATATGCATGCCACCGATTCCGAAATTACTGACGCTCTGATTTCTTTTTTGGAAAGTGACCCGACTACACTCTCCGAGGACAATCCCAACTATAAACTGAATATGCTGTATCATCAGTCCCTAGAGGCTCTGGAAGATGAAGAAGGTTCCATGGCTCGCATCAAGGCCTACACCGATGCCTGTCAGAAGGTTTCTTCTGTCAAAGAATATGAAAAGCTTCTGCATGACAAAACCTACTTCCGTTCCAATAACCTGTTCTATCTGTATTATGTCCCGGACAATTGGGGACATTATATGCCCACTCTCTATGCATATCCTTTGGAGGGACGCTTCTGCGGTTTCACGGATGAGGAAAGAGAAATCTATATCAGACACACCTCTAAGCAGATGATGCTGCTTGGTTACTCTGAAAAGGATGCTGTTCGAATGGCTGAAAATACCTTGAAAGTCAATGATATGGTGTTCGAGTTCTACGAGAAGGATGACGGCTACTATCATTTCATCACCGAAGAAACCTTGAAAGAAGAACCCTGCAGTATCAATCTGGTGGAAATCATGACCTCCTTCGGCTTCGATATTCCCAAAAATCTATACCTGAGCGGCGAGGATGGTTTCTGGTGTTATGCCGGATATCTCGATTTACTGAATGACCTGTGTTCCAAGGAAAACTTCCAGGCTCTGAAAGATTATTCCACGGTAGAAATGATGAGCTATCTGGCTGAGTTCGCCAGCCGAGAACTGGTTCAGGAAGGCAATGTCATGGTAGCCGAGTTCTGCGGTATTTCTGAGGAGGATGCCCGCAAGGAACCTTTAAAGGACAACTGGAAGCAAATGGCTGCTTTAAACATCTGTCTCGGTGTGGATCAGGGAAATCTTTCCAAATATTATGCCGACAACTATATTTCCCAGGAAAATTATGATAAGCTCACCGAATATCTTGGTCGGATTCAGTCCGCCTTCTCCGAAATCGTAGACGAGGCAGACTGGCTCACTCCCCGTTTGAGAGAGCGTCTGAAGGTTAAGGTTAAGACCATCAAACTGGTTTGGGGCAGCTATCCCGAGTACAATACCTTCGACGGCGTAGAAATTGGTGACAATGCCATTGATACCGTACTTACACTTTCCAACAGCAATATGGATTTCAGAAGAGATCATCTTGTAGGGCAGAAGGAAAAGATTACTGAATATGCGGATTTGAATGTTACCAATGCCTACTATATGCATGAAACCAACTCCA
Source organism: Candidatus Coprenecus sp. (assembly GCA_045640205.1). Lineage (GTDB taxonomy): Bacteria > Bacteroidota > Bacteroidia > Bacteroidales > UBA932 > Minthomonas. The sequence continues at coordinate 1,974 of JAZUEO010000075.1, forward strand.
TCGCCATCTGCAACGGTATGTTTGTCAGCACTTCTGCTCGTTTCAGTGAATCCTTCGATGAGTGGATGAGTTCCTTCGGCTTTATCCTGGCTCACGAGGTCGGACATGCTTTCCAGTCCAACAATATCGACAGAATGAGCAATGGTCTCTACGAGGATACCTTCTTCGACGATGATCAGTGGGACCATTATCATTCCTATTATAAGTCCATTTTTGAAAATTACAGAGATATGATTACCGGCTACGGCAATCATATCAATGTCGGCCAATGCAGCAACGAAATCTTTGCAGACCTGTTTGCCACAAAGGTTTGCCTCCGCATTTTAAGCCACGAGGACAATCCTGATTATAATACCTTCTTTAAAACCTTTGCCAGAAGCTTCGCCAGTGTCTCTCGTCCAGGCGTGGAGGCTTATATACTCAGCACCGACACCCACTTGCCTGACCACGAGCGAGTAAACGCAATCCTCAGTCAGTTCCCTGAGTTCTATGAAACCTACGATATTGATCCTGATGGCACTTCTTATCTTCCTGAGGGCCAGAGAATCGACCTGTTCAAATAGTTTCTAAACATTCTTCCACAATAAAAGGCGCC
>JAZUEO010000076.1:0-2701 GCA_045640205.1 Candidatus Coprenecus sp.
ACGATCCGACTTGCAGGTATGCTGCCTTACGTCCTTCCTGACCTTCTCGCACTTAAAGGGGTGCATATGCTTGAGGGACGTGCCCATAAAGAGAATTTTGCACATACCCTGCAGGTTGTCGACAATGTAGCCCAGCTCGAGCTGGAAGCCATTTCAAGATCTGAGCTCCACGATTACGAGCCTGCTGAGAACAGTTTGAAGGAAACTCTACGTACCCAGCCCAATGTCTGGCTGCGCTGGGCCGCTCTGCTTCACGATATAGGCAAGCCGGCATCAAAGAAATTCGACCCTCAGACAGGGTGGAGTTTCCACGGTCACGAAGTCATAGGAAGCCGTATGGTTCCGAAGATTTTCACATCCCTCAAGATGCCCCTCAACGAGAAAATGAAGTATGTACAGAAACTCGTGTTTCTTCATTTGCGTCCCCAAGCTCTTGTTACCGAAGATGTTACAGATTCGGCTGTGAGACGTCTGCTGTTTGAGGCCGGGGAATATGTAGATGATCTTATGCTTCTGTGCAAGGCCGACATCACCTCCAAGAATGAACAGAAGGTTGAAGCCTTGAAATCAAATTTCGACCTGGTGATGGGTAAAATCCGCGAGGTTGAACAGAAGGATGCCATACGAAACTGGAAGAATCCCATTACCGGGGATTATATAATGGAACTGTATGGCCTGCCGCCTTGCGCATTGCTTGGAGAACTGAAGAATGAAATCAAGGAGGCCATAATGAACAGTGAGTGCGGTTCGTCGTTCGAAGAGGCTGACGCATATCTCAGGGCAGCCGCAGCACGCAGAGGGCTTGTCCCGGTTAAATGACAGGAAGTGAATCAGGCAGAGAAATATTTGTCCTATATCTCCCATCAGAAGAGATATTCGCCCCGTACGCACGAAATCTATGTTTCCGTACTGGAGAGTTTTTTCCGTCACTGTCTCGGCGACAGCTCGGTTTGCCTCGGTGAAGTGTCTCAGGATGAGCTGCTTTCTTTCCTGAATGTGAACTCTGTACGCGTATATCAGATTTTCCTTATGGATGAGAGGAAATTGTCTGTCAGGACTGTGAATCTGCATATGAGTGTACTGTCGGGATTTTGTTCCTATCTGGTACGACAGGGTGACATCAAATCCAATCCTCTTTCTCTGATGTCACGTCCCAAGCAGGCAAAACGTCTTCCGGTTTTCTTCAGAAGCGATGCTATGCAGCTTTATCTAGAGAGGGACAATGCCTTGAATAGAAAGGATTTCCTGCTTGATCTGCAGACAGTTGAAGAAAAACGTGACACATATGAAGCCTGTCTGCGGCGTATAATCGTCATCATTCTTTATACCACTGGAGTGCGCCGTGCGGAACTTATAGGGTTGAAAATGAAGAATCTGGATTTAACGCGCAAAGTTATGCGCGTACGCGGGAAAGGCGATAAAATGAGAGAAATTCCTCTTTTGGATAGTGTGATTGGAGAAATTTCATTATATTTACAAGCGGCTACGCGCCTTGTTCATTGTAATACTGGCACGGGGGATTCTCCTCTTCTTGTCACCTTTTCCGGTGAGCCGCTTTATCCCATGCTTGTCGACCGGGCAGTCAAGGCTGAACTGGGAGGTATGGGCAGGGATTTTGAAGGCAGGAAGTCTCCTCACGTCCTGCGCCATTCCCTGGCGACAGGATTGCTGCAGCAGGGGGCTGAACTGACTTCCATTAAGGAAATTCTGGGCCATGCCAATCTTGCGGCCACTCAGGTTTACACCCATACAAGCGCACGTGAGCTGAAGAAAATTTATGAACAGGCCCATCCACGAGCAAAAAAGAGCAGTGGACAGACCACAAACAAAGGAGGTAACAATGGAAATTAGAGTGCAATCCGTCAAGTTCGACGCAGACCAGAAACTTCTGGAATTCATTGAGAAAAAAGCTTCAAAACTTCCAAAATTCTTTGAAAACATCGTTTCCTGTGAAATCACGTTGAGCCTTCTTAACGACCACGAGAACAAGAATGTGAAGGCGCATATCCGCATTCCCGGCAATGATGTCATTGTTGAACGAAGCGGCAAGACTTTCGAAACTGCCGTCAACGAGTGTATTGATATCCTCAAGGAGCAATTGACTCGCAAGAAGGAGCAAATGCAGGCATAAGCTTCTAAATGGCCAAGATAATTCAAGACAGCGCCCAGCAGGCCTGTCGGATAATTGAAGATGTAAAGAACGGAATCTTCGCCCCGGTATATCTGCTGATGGGCGAAGAGCCTTATTATGTAGATCTCGTATCCGAGGCTATAACGGACAATGCCCTTGATGAGGCCGAAAGGGATTTCAACCAACTTGTGTGCTATGGTGCTGACGGGAATGTCTCCGATATCATAAGCAATGCCAGACGCTATCCTATGTTTGCCAGGCGTACCCTCGTGGTAGTGAGGGAAGCCCAGGGGCTGAAAGGGATAGAGGACTTGTCCGTCTATACGGATGCTCCGTTGGATTCAACTGTTCTGGTCTTGGTTTACCGTGGTAGCCTTGACAAACGTAAGGCTTTGTATAAGAGCATACTGAAGAATGGATGCGTTTTGGAATCCACTCCTGTCAGAGATTATCAGATGCCACGTTGGATTATGGACTACTATAACTCCCGCAGTCTCGAAATCTCTCCTGATGCCGCATCCCTTCTTGCTGAATATGCGGGGACGAACCTTAGCCGTATAGTTTCACAGA
>JAZUEO010000077.1:0-2188 GCA_045640205.1 Candidatus Coprenecus sp.
CCCCAGTTGGACAAGGAGGCCCTTATTATCGATGATAGAGCCAACGGTGGCGGGAATGTGTCTCCTATGATTATTGAACGCCTGCTGCGCAAGGCCTATCGTCTTGATATGTCCCGTACTTCGAGTATGGTTTCTACAACTCCTACCGGGACACACACTGGTCCCAAGGTTCTCCTTGTGGACAAATATTCCGCTTCTGACGGAGACCTTTTCCCCTGGAGTTTCAAGGCCAACAATATGGGGACCGTCATCGGGACACGCACCTGGGGTGGTATCATAGGTATCAGCGGTTCATTGCCTTATATGGACGGAACGGATGTAAGAGTGCCGTTCTTTACGAATTATGATGCGGCTACCGGCGAATGGATAGTCGAGAATCACGGTGTGGACCCGGATATCCTTTTGGATAATGACCCTATATTGGAGGCATCCGGGAAAGACCAGCAGCTGGAAAAGGCTGTCGAAGTGGCCCTCGAACAAATCAAGGATCGTAAGCCTCTGCCCGGTGTCCCGACTCCCAGAACTTTCAAGGACCTGGGACTGCCTCAGACCTGGTAAAGAATGGTCGGAAAATGTATCATATAAATTAGGTCATTAATAAAACTATTATGAGAATACAATTTATCTGCATTCTTTCAACCATTACATTTATCAGTTCCTGTCATTGTCTCGGAGGAAGTAACGATGTTCCCGCTCCGGTGCGGTTTTCTGATGGCAGTAGCGGATGGGTCAAATACGAAGGTAATCCTGTACTCGGGAATGCCGAACTGGGAACGTGTTTCGATGTTAACGTAATCATTGAGGGTTCGGCAGTCTATAATATGTATTTTTCCTGGAGGCCTAAGAATTCGATAGCCGTTTCCAGAAGTGATGACGGAATCTCTTGGAGTTATCCGGAAATCGTTCTTCCGGAGAATCCGGGAAGCGGATGGGAGGATATAGTGAACAGGTCCTGTACCCTGTACTGGAACGGACAGTACCATATGTGGTACACCGGACAGAAGATGCCTGACTTCTACAGTAGAATCGGATATGCCGTTTCCGATGATGGCTTGCATTTCAGGAGAGTTCAGGAAGAACCGGTCCTCATTCCTCAGTATACATACGAAGGAATCGCCGTAATGAATCCTTATGTTATGAGGGATGAAGGAAGGGGAGTGTTCAGAATGTGGTATTCCAGCGGTGAAGCTTATGAACCGAATGTACTCTGTTATGCAGAATCAGTGGATGGTGTTCACTGGAATAAATCCCCATTGAATCCTGTTTTCGTTCACGGAAATAGAGGTGAATGGGATGCTGACCGAATCGGAGGGTGTGAAGTTCATCGTCTGCCGAATGGGTCCTATGTTCTTTTCTACATCGGTTATTCTGACATAAATACCGCCAGGATAGGTGTGGCCATATCTGAGGATGGTATAAAGAACTGGAAGCGTTTGAAGGCAAATCCTATCGCGGAGCCGGATGCCGGAAGCTGGGATGGTGAAGCCTGTTACAAGCCCTCTGTCGTCCGGGATGAAGAAGGAAACAGATGGATGCTCTGGTATAACGGTCGACGTGGTAATGATGAGTTTATCGGAATGGTACTTCACGAAGGTCTTGACTTGGGAGAAACCGAATGAAATGAAAAAGATATCAGTATTAACAGTCCTTGCGTTTTTGGTGTTCAGTGTCGCCGATGCTCAGGAAAAAGAGGACAATACATTCGGTGGATGGCTCTTCACCGAGGTGAATCACAACTTCAGAAACGGTATGTACGTGACCGCTTATTTCGAACACGACAATTATCAATTCCAGAGACTTGAATGTAATTATTTCCGCATCTGCGCCGGCTACAATATTCTCCCTTGGTTGAAATTCGGGGTCAACTATGTTCCGTTATGTGAACCGGGAGACAGATGGCTCCAATATGGAGAAGTGGATTTGGTGGGCACATTGAAGTCAGGAAATTTCAAGGTCAGCATTCGTGAACGATACCGTCACGGATTCTCGAATGGAAAGAATGAACTTAGAAGCCGTCTGAAAGTAGCCTATGGCATACCGGACAGTAAATTCGGTATTTATGTCGCTCCAGAAGTGTTTACCTGGGGCAACGAATGGACAAAGGCAAGGCATTATGTGGGTGGAACGTTTAATGTGACGGAAAAAATCCAGTTGGAAACGTATTATATGTACTATTCTTTCAAAGACA
>JAZUEO010000078.1:0-5709 GCA_045640205.1 Candidatus Coprenecus sp.
CACTTCCGCCGTTTCCGAGATGGCAGGTGATAATTCTGGAATTGTCGATGTTCATTCCGGTGATTTCGCAAGCTTTTCCCGCCACGTATTTGTGGCTGGTCCCGTGGAATCCGTAGCGGCGGATGCGGTATTTTTCATAAAATTCGTACGGAATGGCATATGTGTATGCATAATCCGGCATTGTCTGGTGGAATGATGTATCAAAGACTGCCACCTGGGGCGTGTTTGGCATCAGGGCTGCCACTGCTTTGATGCCAAGCAGGTTCGCGGGATTATGAAGAGGCGCCAGTTCGCTGAGAGCTCCGATTTTTTCGATGGCGTCAGCATCGATTCTGACTGATGTGCTGAAAATTTCCCCTCCGTGGGCCACTCTATGGCCGACGGCATCGATTTGGGAAAGTGATGTCAGAACACCGGATTCAGAGTCGGTGAGAAGGTCGAGAACTGACTGAATTCCTATGGTATGGTCGGGAATGGTCTTATGGATTTCTACCTTCGCAAGCCCTGTCGGCTTGTGGGTGATATCACCTTCCGCCATTCCTATTCTCTCTACCAGACCCTTGGCCATCAGAGTGAAATCATTGGCACTCTTCATATTGAGCACCTGATACTTCAGCGATGAACTTCCGCAGTTTAATACCAGAATTATCATAATTTTATCTCGATTGAATTATATAATTTTTTTGTAAATCCAATAAAAGGACATTTTTTCCTGAATTATCCTGCAAATTTAGAAATAAAGACCGATAAACCATAATTTCGAAGGGCGGAGAGAATATTTTTCTCCGAAAGATGAAACTGTGTGACTATGAATGTTTCTTCGACTGGGATGATGATGGTGGTGGCGGTATGTGTCGTTGGTGTGGCGATGCTTTCCGGAGCGGATGTGGGAACTGACGGCCGTATGTCCCGTTTTGCGAGGGCGGAGTCCGGGGATATGGAGATAGCCGCTCTAGTGGAGACAGTGGAAAGAAAACGGAGTGGAAAGACGGCGGTGACACTGTCTCTGTGCGCCGGGATGAAGGTGGCGGGAAAAGGGATGGTTTATGAGCTTACCGATGAGAAAACGCTCTTGTATCTGAAAGATACGTCCTGTGTCGGGGATATGCTTCCGGGAGATACACTGATGGCGCGAGTGCGTGTCAAAAAAGTGGAAAATTTCGCAGAGGGCTTTGATTATGTGGGGTATATGGCGAAAAAGAACATTTATTTTATCTGCTTTCAGGAGGGGAATTGCTCGATTCTCCATTGTGAAAAACCTGAGTTCCGTTTCAGAATCCTAAAAGCGAGAAGGGTGTGGATTGCCGCGATGCGGCGCCGCTTGTCTCCGTTGAAAACTGTCAATGAGGCATTGGTGCTGGCTTTTCTGACGGGGGAGAAGGAACTGGTGGATGATGATACTCTGAAGGATTTCAGGAGGAGCGGGATGATGCACACCCTGGCTCTTTCGGGGCTTCACGTCGGAATAATATATTCGCTTCTCTCATTTGTCTTTTCTGTCATCGGGAATTATCCGACGTCGAAGAAGCTCCGCAGTGCCATCGTTATCCTTTGCTTGTGGCCATACGCATTGCTTACGGGCCTGGGAACCTCCATCTGCCGTGCCGTGATTATGGCCAGCGTTTATGAACTGGCTGTTATTCTGGAGAGAGAACGCGCACCTCTGAATGCACTTGCGGCATCTGCCATCATCATTACCCTCGTGGACCCTTCCGCTCCCTCCACCATTTCATTTCAACTCTCCTTCGGGGCGATGCTGGGAATTTCCATTTTTTACCGTCCTCTGAGCGCAATGGTTTCGGAGAGGGAGGTGCATCCTCAGATGCGCGGGCTTCAGTCCATTATTAAAGAGGAAAGGCTGCCGTGGCACCCGGATATACCTAAGGGGGAATGGGTTAAGGGGTATAATGCCGGTGCTGTGGCGGTGAGGGACGGGGCGCTCGTGAAGGCGCTGAAGAAGGTGGCATTGCGTCTGCGCGGCAAAATATGGGAGTTGTGCTCGCTTTCCATTGCGTGCCAGATAATTACGGCTCCGTTGGTATGGGTGACATTCGGTTCGTTTCCCTGTTGGTCACTGCTGGCTAATATACTCTGTGGCCCCTTAGTGGCTGTTTCGATGATGCTGGCCCCGGTTTGCATAACGGTGCGCAGTGTGCCGTTTGTAGGAGAATGTTTTTTTTTCTGTCTGGATACGGTTCTGGATGCCTTGCGTTTTTGTGTGGGGGTAATGGGGATGTTATAAGAAGTTTTTATATTTTTGCGGTGAAGATTTTTTGAAAACGAATTCTTATGAAAAAAATTCTGTATGCAGTTCTTGCAGTCGTGATTACTGCGTCGTGTGCCGGTGGTGGCCAGCCGGATTATGATGCACTTTGGGCCGATTTGGAACAGAAAGCCGATGCTATAGAAAGCGATGCTTCGATGTCTGGTGAACAGAAATATGATGCTTTGAAAAATCTCTTTATGGAGACATATTCCGTGCATAAGTCGGACAGTCTGGGCCTGACTGTATTCATTCCCTTGATTGCCAGCTTCTGTACGGCGGAGGAGGCTTTGGCCTTATATGAGGAGAGTTCTGAACTTATCAGGGAGGACAGTAAGGTAAAAATAAGAATCGAGTGTGTCAAGTATGCGGCCACAGTGACTCCGGGAAATCCGTATAAGGAGATAAACGGAACGGATGCCCTGACAGGAGAAGCATTGAAACTTAGTTCTTTCATCGGTGGAGATAAAGCTTTGCTGGTGGATTTCTGGGCTTCGTGGTGCGGTCCCTGCAGGCGTGAGATTAAAGACCATCTTCTCGAACTTGCCTCTCAGGGGCGGGTGAATATAGTCGGAGTCGCAGTCTGGGAGGATTCCGTGGAAGATACCCGTAAGGCCATGTCTGAACTTGGAATCAGCTGGCCTGTCATTTTTACCGGCGGCCGCGAAAATTCACCTTCCATTGAATATGGGGTTCTCGGTATTCCGACCTTGTTCCTGATATCTCCTGAAGGAACCATCATTGCTAGCGGTCATTCCATCGAAGAGTTCGCAGATAAACTGTAAAAAAAATCATAGCGGTTATTTTTTTCTTATCTTCGCGCCTTATAAATAGTGCTAAACCTAAGCGTGAACCGATTTTTTGTGTTTATTCTGACCTTGGTCAGTGTTTTTTTCTGCTCTATGGGCAGTATGGGGATGAGTGCGGAGTCCTATTCCTCCGGAGGGAATGCGAATTCTGCTGATGCTGATATCCTATTTATCGCAGACAGTCTTTTTCGGGAGGGAAGGGATGTTGAAGTGTGTTTGTCACTATTGAAGTCTGCTCTGCCGGAGTCTTCCGATAAGCGTAAATCATCGGAAGTTTTGTGGAGGATGTCCAGATGCTGCCTTCTGCTCGGAGAAAAGGAAACGTCGAAGAATCTCAAGCGTTCCCGTTTCGGTGACGGTATCTCTTACGCCGAACAGGCCATCAAAGCCGACAAGTCGAATCACAATGCTTATATGTGGCGCAGCGCCAACGTCGGGAGGAATTGCCAGTTGGACAATATAATGACCCAGGCTTCGAAAGTTCCGCTTATGCTGGCCGATTTTTCAATGATACTGGATACTCTGAAACGGACGGACTGTTCCGAAGCGTGGCAGGGACTCTCCGAAATCTATTTCCATCATCCCTTCAAGTCAGATGACAGCGCGGCGAATTTTGCCAGAAAGGCACTTATGACCATCCCTGAAGGAGAACTCCGGCTGAGTACCTACCTTTTCTTTGCCACACTTCTGGAGAAGAGAGGGAAAGACGCATCGCAACGCTCTTCGGACATATCCAGAAATGCCAAAAAACAGAATCAGATTTCGGAAACTGAAAAGTGTGCCGTTCTGGACGGTGCGCTTGGGGTGGAGTTTGTCCCCAAGTGGGCGACCAAAGCTCTTGGGAAAATGTCCGATTCCGAAGAGGCCTTGATGGCTGTCGAGTATGCTTTGAAACTATATGCTTCGAAGAGTCATCACACGGTTATAGATAATGAAGATTATACACATCTCATAGAATTCAAGCGTAAATATTCAGGCAATTGATGATGAAAGAAAAAAACAGTGAAATAAACTATTACGGGTTCAATTCGTCTCAGGACGTAATTCATCTTCAGACAAAATATACCATCTGGAAAAGGGTGGTGAATATAGTGTTTATGGTAACGGTCAGGAACGGCTATGATGAGACTGTAATGCAGCAGGCCATTGACAAGCTGTTCGAAAGAAATGACTGTCTGCGAATAAGATTTGTAAAAAGGAACGGGGAAACTCTTCAGTATTTCGAGAAGGAACGTCATATAGGCCGGATACCTGTTAAGACATTCGAAACTGAGTCTGCCATGCAGTCTTTCATCCGTCGTTTCCGGAGAAAACCCATCGACTGTTTCAAGGGCAGGACATTGGAGGCCGTATTCGCGGTGAATCCCTCCGGAGAGAAAGTTATATTTTTCAAGGTGAGTCATTTCGTGGCGGACACCTATGGTATCGGAATCCTGATAAATGACCTGTTCGCCGTTTACGATGCATTGAAAAACGGTAAGGAGATGCCCAAAGAACCCGGAAGTTTCGAGAAGGTTCTCAAGAAGGATATCGAATACAAGAATAACGAAGAGGCCAAGGAGGCGGACAGAGCTTTCATCAAGGAATATTATGGTGTCAGGCATAAGGAGCATCCGATGTATTGCGGCATTCACGGAAATACGAGTGATATCTGGCTTAGGGAAAAAAAGAAAGGCCATTTTTCCATGCCCTATCTCTTCATTCGCTGTTCTACTGAAAGTTACAAGTTCATAATCCCGAAACTGCTCGTGGAGAAGGTTCAGGAATATTGCATTGCAAGGCGCGTGACCGTCGGCGAATTTTTCTTCTATGCCGTATCAGTGGCCGCGTCGGTAGTTAATGACAAGGCTCCGATACAGGCGCCTCTGGAACTTCTCAACTGTCGCGGAACTCTTGATGAAAGAAAGGCCGCCGGTACCAAGGTGCAGAGTATGAGTGTTTATACCACTGTGGATTATTCCAAGTCATTTACTGAAAATCTCCTGAATATTTATGAAGAGCAGAGGGAATTATATCGGCATACCCGTCTTTCCTATCTTGAGATACAAAAGTATCAGTTGGACCTTTGGAAATTCTCTCCTTTGGGACAGGTTCTGAACCATACCTATTCGTTTATTCCCTTCCAGGCTCCTGACGGGGTATCACTTCAGGTACTCAGCAATGGAAGATGCGCTCTGCCTGCATACATTGCATTTATGCACAATCTGAAGAGCGGGGAAATGGAAGCGGTTTATGACGTTCAGACCGCCGTGGTTTCACCGCAGGCGATGGTGGATTTCCAGAATCTTCTCCTGCGTGTTACGGAGGCCGCCATAGAATCGCCTGACACGGCATTAAATGAACTTTTTTAAGAATTGAAAGCAATGAAGAGGAAAGAGTTTAAAACTGAAAGGGAAATGCAGTCCGCGACTATGCTTCGGGACGGAAATTTCAAGAGCGTACGGGAGGCTATGGACAGGATGGTTCAGTTTTTTGCCGATGCTCCGATATTGGCGGAACTGAATGAGGATAAGGAGTTGGTTTACACTACCGGCCGTCAGCTTTACGACGAGATGATGGCGCTTGGTGAAGGTCTTATAAGGGATGGATTGAAAGATGCCCATATAGCGATAGTGGCGGAAAATTCTGTCCGCTATT
>JAZUEO010000079.1:0-3558 GCA_045640205.1 Candidatus Coprenecus sp.
AATTGCTTCTGCTCGACAGGCAGTATCAGATAATAGAAACCACGGAATCCGTGTGGAATAACGTTCTGCAGACGCAGAAAGCCCTTATGGAAAACGGGAAATGTTATTCCACCTCAGTGAGCCAGATGGAATCCTCCCTTATCGAAGTGAAGATTCGCAAGGCCGACATCCTCAACGAAATAAAGAATGTGGAGTATTCCATCTGTCTGCTTCTCGACTGGACTCCAAGGTCCATCCATAGAGGCGAATGGGGGGCTTTCACTCTGCCCGCAGCTCTCAAGACCGGCATTCCTGCCCGGATGCTGGAGAAACGGCCTGACGTGCGTGCGGCAGGCAAATCCATCGAAGCCGCATATTATGTAAGCAGGCAGGCACTCTCCGCAATGTTTCCTTCCCTGTCTCTGTCCGGTATGGGCGGGTGGATTTCACAGGGGACATCCATCAGTAATCCCGCCGAACTCATCGCCGGTGCGGTGGGTTCTCTCACACAGCCGATATTTGCCAGAGGACGCTTGCGGACTAACTATAAAATCAGTCAACTCCAGCAGGAAGAGGCATCCAAAGCCTATTTGCGGACTGTCCTCACTGCCGGAAATGAAGTTAACAGAAACTTGAGAGTCTGTCAACTGGCAGAAGAAAAAGATGCCTTGTACAAATCGCAGGTAGCCATCCTCGATGAATCCTACGCCGCCACACGGGAACTGATGAGAAACGGAAAAGCCTCATATATCGAAGTTCTCGTCGCTCAGAACAATCTCCTGAACGCCCAACTTTCAGAAGCCTCCAATATCTATTCGGGTGTCATAGGACTTATATCACTCTATATCTCTCTGGGAGGAGGGGCTGAGTAAGAAAACCATAAAACAAAATCCACGATAATGAAAAAGACCATTACCTTCATCGCCGCCGCACTCATTTGCACCGGCATTTCAGCACAAACCAAAGAACAGGCTAAGGAAAACCCGGACCTTTTCAGAGCCATACGCGACCTGTCACGTACAGAAATCATCATCCCTGATATTGACGGCTACAAAGCCATCAAGACCGACCTTCACGTCCACACTTTCTTCTCCGACGGTGACTGTTCTCCGGAATACCGTGTCAAGGAAGGATGGCGCGACGGTCTCGATGCGATGGCCATCACCGACCATATCGAAGTTCGACCAAGCGACTCCAAAATGCAGACTTATCTCGGTGTCAAAAAGAAAAATGACAAGCCCGACCTCAATATGTCCGTCAAACTAGCGGAAAATGCCGCTGCATCTCACGGTCTCCTAATCATCCCCGGCATTGAAATCACACGTAATCCCCGCGAAGTCGGTCACTTCAACGCCCTTTTCACGACAGATAACAACAAAATCCCCGATGATGATCCCCTCATCGCCCTACGTAATGCCAGGGCTCAGGAATCTGTCATCCAGTTCAACCATCCCGGCTGGGCCAGAAATGACGCCAATTTCACCGAACCTGCCAAACAAGCCCTCGCAGAAGGTTTGATTGACGGTATCGAGACGTTCAACGGAGAAGAATTTTATCCTAAGAACATCGAGGACGCCCTCAACAATCATCTCTACATCGCAGGGAACAGTGACATCCACGCAACCATTCACGATTTTTATCTCCGTTCAGGATATTTCCGCAACATGACCATCGTATTCGCCCGGGAATGCACACTCCCCGCCATAAAGGAAGCCCTCCTCGCTCAGAGAACCATAGCCTACGGCTGCGGCACGCTGTCCGGAAGCATGGAAATGCTCGAGAAATTATTTCTGGCCTCGATAGATGTCAAGAAGATTTATGTCAATGATGACGGAAACGGAAACATCCTCATCACCAACAAAAGTTCCTTCCCCTACTTGCTCAACGGCCCCTCGACTTCAGTCAATATACTGCTTCCCCCTTTCTCTTCCATCAAAGTAGGTTTCAGGAAGGATCAGGAACTGAAATACATTGTTTCCAATATGTTTTACGGGGTAAACAAGAACCTGGAAATCAGCATTCCGCTTACACAGCTGCAATAAAACCGTATATGCCTTTCCGCCTGAATAAGGGGCAGGTGATGAAAAAAAACATTATCTTTGCGGGATAGAAAAAAGCAACACTACTATGGCATCACAGATGAGCGAAAGAATCGTGCAGCTGCTCAATGAAATCGAAGAGTTGAAAGCCAGGCGCGAACAGGAAATCGAAGAATTCAGAGTAAGATATCTCGGAAAGAAAGGTGAAGTCACCAAACTCTTCGAAGAGTTCAGGAACGTACTTCCCGAACAGAAAAAAGAGTTCGGAAGAAAACTGAATGATCTCAAGCAGGCCGCCGCCGCAAAAATAGAAGCCTTGAAGGCCACTCTCGAAGAAGCCGCCGAAGCGTCTGACTGCTCATTTGACCTGACCAAGCCGGGTGATGCCTGCGAACTGGGAACCCGTCACCCCATATCCATCACCAGAGAGGAGATAATCGCCATCTTCAACAAACTCGGCTACTCTCTGGCCGAAGGTCCTGAAGTGGAAGACGACTATCACGTTTTCGAAGCATTGAACTTCCCTCCCGACCACCCTGCACGCGATATGCAGGATACATTCTTCATCTCCTCCGGCAAGTCTCCGATTCTGCTCCGCACCCATACCAGTTCCGTTCAGGTCCGCACCATGGAACGCCAGAAACCTCCCATCCGTGTCATCTGCCCCGGCCGCGTATTCAGAAATGAAGCCATTTCTGCACGCGCCCACTGCATTTTCCATCAAGTGGAAGGTCTCTACATCGACAAAGCCGTGTCATTCGCCGACCTCAAACAGGCCATCCTGCTATTCGTAAAAGAAATGTTCGGAGAGAGTACGCAAATCAGAATGCGTCCTTCCTATTTCCCCTTCACCGAGCCCAGCACTGAAATCGACATCAGCTGCAATATCTGCGGCGGCAAGGGATGCAATATCTGCAAGGGAACCGGTTGGTTGGAAATAATGGGAGCCGGGATGGTCGATCCGAATGTGCTCAAGGCAAGCGGCATTGACCCGGAAGTCTATTCAGGATTCGCTTTCGGAATGGGTATAGAACGCATCGCGATGCTCAAATGGCAGGTCCGCGATTTGCGTCACTACTTCGAAAATGACGTCCGCTTCCTGCGTGAGTTCGAAACATCACTTTAGAATCTCACGATGAAAATATCAGACATACTTTCAGCAGGGAGTAAACCGTTCCCATCCATAGAAATCGTACCACCGCTGAAGGGTATTACGAAATCCCAGTTGCTGGATTCCATACGTCCCTTCATGGAATTCTGTCCACCATACATCAACGTGACACGCCATAGGGACGAATATGAATTCGTACGTGAAGCAGACGGCAGTTTCACCCGCCATACAGTACGCAGAAGAATCAGCGAAACGGCGGTCTGCGCTGCCATTCAGTCTGAATTCGATACGGAAGTGGTTCCCCATATCATCTGTGCCGGAGCAGACGCCGACAATATCGAGACCCAGCTTCACGACCTCAAATTCATGGGCATCAGTAACCTGATGCTCCTCAGGGGCGACAGCCTCACCACAGAGAAGAGATTCACC
>JAZUEO010000080.1:0-2441 GCA_045640205.1 Candidatus Coprenecus sp.
GCTGAAATGCGCCGTCGTTACGGCATCCCGTCTGTCCGGGTATGTACCAAATCAGAGACTGGAGGGGGAACAGCTAGAAAACCTGTCCACCACTACAGTTGCCGATGCCCTGAAGTATTATTCGGGAGTTCAGATTAAGGATTATGGTGGTTTGGGAGGACAAAAAACCATCAATGTGCGCTCTCTCGGAACGCAGCATACAGGAGTCTTCATCGATGGAATCAGGATTACCAATTGCCAGAACGGGACTGTGGACCTTGGAAAGTATTCTCTTTCCAATATGGAATCGGTCGAGCTCTACAACGCCAATAAGCTGGCACCTCTGATGACGGCATCAGAATACGCTTCTGCATCAACAATATATTTGACAACCAAACGTCCGGAAAAGAGTTCTTTATCTGCGAAATATTCCATTGGATCTTTCGGCACACATAAGGCGCAGATCCACGGGTCCATCAACAAGGCATTTTTCGCGGATGCGGAATTCCAGCACTCGGACGGTGACTATCCTTTCGTTTACAAGTCAGAATATGAAGATACTACCGGAGTCCGTAAAAATTCCGACATCACTTTCTTCAGAACAGAAATGGGATGGTTTACTGACCATCTGACTGCACACCTATACTTTTATGATTCAGAGCGTGGCCTTCCGGGGGGTGTGGTGCAACGACTTTCCGACAAATTCGGAGATGTAGGACGCGAAAAGGACATAAATTCCTTCGCCCAACTTTCCTATAAAAACAATTGGGGAGGCCATTCGCTCCGCCTTAATGGACGGTATGCCTACGATTTCCTACATGCAAATTCGGATTTTCCCGAAAACATGTTCGTCCACTTCAACAACCGCTACCGTCAGCAGGATCTCTATTTCGGTGCGGCCTGGTCTTATCAATGGAATTCTTTGTCCTTCTCATTATCACCGGACTTCCGTATGTCGGACTTGAACTGCGACGTATACGGACTGGCTTATGTGCTTCGTACCGATTTCAAGACATCCGCCAGTGCCTCCTGGCGATGGAAGGATCTCGGTATCTCCGCATCCCTGCTATACACGGGCATCCAGGACCACTCGACAATGCCGGTGGCCGGATTCCTGTCAAGGCTTACTCCTGATGTACATCTCTCCTACAAGATAGACAAGCTCACTATGAGAGCATTCTATAAAAGCGTATTCCGTGCGCCGACACTTAATGACCTTTACTATACCCACGTCGGCAAAAGAGATTTGAAACCGGAACGAACCAGCCAGGCGGATGTGGGAATAAGTTGGCAGAATGGCAATATAGACCTTCAGGTCGATGGCTATTATAATACTTCCACGGACAAGATAGTCTGTATCCCGCAAGGAGGTTCCTACAATTGGAAGATGATGAATCGTGGTTTCGTACGCACTTTCGGCGTGGATGGTTCCGTCAGAACAAGCATCAAAAACTTTTCATTTTTCATAACCGGGACTTGGCAGGATGTGCGCGATCTCAGCGATCCGGCAGATCAAAATACATATAATCACATTTTGCTCTATTCTCCAGAATGGTCATTTTCAGCTATAGCTAATTATGCATACAAGGGCTTTTCAGCGAGTATCTCCCATCTTTTTTGCAGCAGCCGCTTCTGGACCTATGCTGACCCTGATGACGTGCTGCCTCCATATAATTGCACAGACGCCAAAATCCAATATGAATGGAAGTGGTTCACCTTCTCGGCAGAATGCCAGGACATTTTTGACATCCGTTATGAGATGGTGCAACGATGGCCTATGCCAGGACGAAGATTTCAATTTACAATACTTTTCAAAATATGATGAAACAAACTTACAATCCTCCTATGATGGAGGTTCATCCCATTTTTACATCGGAAATACTCTGCCAATCAGGTACATTCACGGAGAAACCTATCGATGACCTCAATTCAAACTGGTAAGATGATGAAAAAGACTATCATTCTGGTGCTTGTGGTACTCGGTGCAGTATCCTGCGCAAAGGAACAGGTACAGGTTCCGAAAGAGATGGCATCTTTTACAATCGAAGCTGCCATCGAAGACAATGCTACCAAAACTCAGATTTCTGAAGCAGACGGCAGATTTGCAATGGAATGGTCGACCGATGACAGTTTTGCGCTCTATGACGGAGCATCGCTGATCACCTTCAACCGGATAAGCGGAACTTCACAGTTCACATCAGACCAGACCCCAGTCGGAAATTCTTTCTACGCATTCTATCCCGCTTCGGCAGTGACTTCGACCGCTGAAGGTTCATTCACCGTCACCCTTCCTTCAACCATAAAATATACTGCCGGCAACATCACTCCGGGTCAGTTCCCGATGTCCGGTTCCGGCTCGGCTGACGGAATGGGCTTCCGCAACCTCTGCGCGCTTGTTTCCGTCAAACTGGAAGCCGATGAGGCCGACAAAACGCGTCAGCTCAAAAAGGTAACCCTCTCTG
>JAZUEO010000081.1:0-5085 GCA_045640205.1 Candidatus Coprenecus sp.
ACTTAACTGCACGGTGAACACCTCCCTGACAAATCAGAAGCTTTGGGGCAGAACCACCTTCACCGCCACCGCACGGGAAAAGGGAGCGGCCGCCAACGAAGGCAAAATTTCCATCAAACTCCTTATCAAGGAAAATTTCAATTCCCTGACTGAATCACAGAAAAATGCAGGTTCCCTGATAAAATTTTCCGAGACTTCCCTGTCTTTCGGGACTGTAAAACAGGGAACGGTTCAAGAGCTCAGTTACGAGTATACGAATGAAGGACGTTCCCCGCTTGTCATATACAAAATCGACAGCAGCGAAAAGGGGGTCCGGACAAGTTTCCCCGCAGAACTGAGCCAAGGGGGAAAAGGCAGGATACACTTGAAAATAGATACGGGTAACTGTCCCAAAGGTGAAATAATATACATTATGACAGTGGTGACGAACTCTCCCCTGAGACCGCTCGCCACATTTTTTGCAACAGGAACCATAGAATAAGGAATGATTTAAAATCAGGCATTATGGCAAATGACAGAGAAGAAAGACAGGGTGACTTTTTTGACGAATACAAACCCGAAGACACAGCGCTCATCATCAATGACGGAGTAGCGCAGCCACCTGTAATCAATCCATATCTCAAAATCAAGAAACGTTCCCCACTGCTTTCCATCGATGAATATATGGATGGCATCCTGGCCGGGAACACGACTGTGCTATCCCAAGCCATAACATTGATAGAAAGCCTCAAACCGGAACACAGAGCCATCGCACACGAACTGATTATGAGATGCCAGCGGCAAAACCGCCACAACGAAAGTATGCGCATAGGTATAACCGGAGTTCCGGGAGCCGGCAAGAGCACCTTCATTGAAAATTTCGGCGGACTGGTAACCGCTGCAGGTCACAAACTTGCCGTTCTGGCCATAGACCCCTCATCCGAGAAGAGCAAAGGATCTATCCTGGGGGACAAGACAAGAATGGAGACGCTCTGCAGTGACCCCAACGCATTCATACGCCCCAGTCCGAGCGCAGGTTCGCTGGGTGGTGTGGCCCGAAAGACCAGAGAGTCGATATTGCTCTGCGAAACAGCCGGATATGATGTAATCTTCATCGAAACCGTTGGCGTCGGGCAGTCAGAAACGGCAGTTCATTCCATGAGCGACTTCTTCCTACTTCTGATGATTTCGGGGGCGGGAGACGAACTGCAGGGAATCAAGCGAGGCATAATGGAAATGTCCGACCTGATTACCATAAACAAAGCCGATGGCAATAACATAGAAAAGGCCACTTTGACTAAAGCGGTCTATTCCAATGCCCTTCACCTGTTTCCTCCCACCGAATCCGGCTGGACGCCTACAGCACTCACGGCTTCCGCCATCGAACATACGGGACTGCAGGAAGTATATGACAAGATTACCGAATACTTTAAACTTGTAAAACAGAATGGCTATTATATCCGCAAACGTCGTGAACAGGCCCGTTACTGGATGTATGAAAGTATCAACGAAGCCCTGAGACAACAGTTCTACGAAGATTCAGCCATAGAAAAAATCCTGCCCGACTACGAACAGAGCGTTCTCGACGGGCATTTGGATTCATTTGCGGCCGCAGGTGAACTGCTGGCCCGTTACAAAAGGAAGTAGGGTTTACTGAAGGTCGTCACCGTTCATCGAAACGAGGAATTCCTCGTTACTTTCAGTACGTTCCAGACGTTTCTTCATAAATTCCATCGCCTCCACGCTATTCATATCCGAGAGATAATTGCGCAATACCCAAAGGCGGTTCAGGGTATCCTTCGGCAATAGCAAATCGTCCCTTCTCGTACTGGAGAGAGTGACGTCAACTGCGGGGAAGATACGCTTGTTGGCCAGTTTCCTGTCCAGCTGAAGTTCCATATTTCCCGTTCCCTTGAACTCTTCGAAGATGACTTCATCCATCTTGGAACCTGTCTCGGTAAGAGCCGTAGCCAGAATGGTAAGCGAACCTCCGTTTTCTATCTTTCTGGCCGCCCCGAAGAAGCGTTTCGGTTTATGGAGGGCATTGGCATCGACACCACCGGAAAGGACCTTACCGGAAGCTGGCTGAACGGTATTGAAGGCTCTGGCCAGACGGGTGATGGAATCCAGAAGAATCACTACGTCGTGTCCGCATTCCACCAGCCTCTTGGCTTTTTCAAGAACGATGCTGGCCACTTTCACGTGACGTTCGGCAGGTTCGTCGAATGTGGAGGCTATTACTTCCGCCTTTACACTCCTGGCCATATCCGTAACCTCTTCGGGACGTTCGTCAATAAGCAGGACTATCATATAAACTTCGGGATGATTGTCCGCTATGGCATTCGCAATGGCCTTCAGAAGCATTGTCTTACCTGTTTTCGGCTGAGCCACTATCAAGCCCCTCTGACCTTTACCTATGGGAGTGAACATATCTACGACGCGGGTGGAAAGATTATTGTTTCCATTTCCCGTAATATCGAACTTCTCCTGAGGGAAAAGCGGTGTAAGAAAATCAAATGGAACACGGTCACGGATGAATTCTGGAGTCCTGCCGTTAATGTTGTTGATTTTCATCAAAGGGAAATACTTGTCGCCTTCCTTCGGTGGTCTTATTTCTCCGAAAACAGTGTCACCCGTCTTCAATGCGAACATTTTGATTTGGTTCTGGGAGACATAGACATCATCCGGAGAATTCAGATAGTTATAATCGGATGAGCGCAGGAAGCCGTATCCGTCCGGCATAATCTCCAGCACACCATTGGCTTCCACTATGCCCTCGAACTCTATCTTGGGCTGAGGAGCTGCCTGATGTTCGTGCTTGCGCTTAGTGTGCTGCAGTTCGTTTGAAGGAGCGGGAGCTGTCACAGAATCTGCAATAGCAGTATCAGCGGAATCTGAGACGGGTTCCTGAACAGGCTTTTCCTCCTTGGCCTGTTTTTTTCTTCTTTCGCGACGTTTCCCGGTGGATGGAGCTACCGTTTCATCAGACGTGACATCATTGGAAGGAGAAGGCGCGGTGCTTTCAAGCGATTCAGAGCTTTTGTCCGAAACGGACACCGATTCCTGAGTATCTTCCACTTCCTTTTTGGCAGCAGATGTCCTTCTGCTGTTTCTCTTCGGTTTAGCCGCTGCCTTAACCGTATTCCCAGCATCCGGATTATCAGCTTCAACTGTCACGGACACAGTCGCTTGGGCTTCGGCCGGTGCATTTCCAGCGGTAGAAGTCTGAACGGAAACATCCTGTTCATTTTTCTCCGCCTTTATCCTCGGACGCTTACCTGTTTTGGCTTTCCGCCTTACAGGTATATCAGCCGCAGGCATATTGGCCTGGAGGTCCAAAATATCATAAATCAATGTTTCTGTCTTAATGGATTCAGGTTTTTTAATCCCCATCTCTTTAGCGATGATCCGCAAGTCCTCGGGACTTTTGGCCTGCAATTCTTCTTTATTCATCTGTTGTTACGTGGAGTAATTTATGGAAGCAGTCGAAGACTGACCTCGATTGTCAATGCAAATATATATGATTTTTACAGATCCTCAAAAAAATATTTCCACGAAATCCTCAAGCGGAAGCAGAGGATAGGGCAAAAAGGAGACCGTTTCTAATAATAATTATCCCAATAAGAAGAAGCCTTCTTGTATTGCAGCAAATCGGAAAGAGCGGATGCCTTGGCAGCTATCCTGAAATTCCACTGTGCCCATTTTCCTGAGGGGACGTAAGAGAATGTAATTGCAAAGCAATGAAGATCATATGTCGCAGAAAGCTGGGTTGTAGAAAGTTTCATCTGAGTAAAGTCAAATCCCGTATTGAGATTGATGGAGAAATCTCTGGTCAGTTTCATTTGAGCGGCCACCCCCAAAGTTTGGGTAATGTTATTCTTCGTAATCAACTGATTATTGGTATACGAATAGCTTTTGCTGTAACTCAGATTGTAATTGAAATTCAATGACCACGGAGCATTTGTGTTCATATAATACACCCAGCCTCCTGGTATATATTCGCCGGTATATGGGTCATAATACACCTTCATATATGGAGAAGCATCCGTCCCCACGGAAACGTTACCATTGCGATTATGACCTTTATCGGCATTGGAGCCGTTTTCCCGTCCTGAAGCGGAGGAGCTCCCTCCCTTTCCCGAGGCTCCATCATCCCCGAAGGTTTTTCCTTCTCCAGAAATATTGAAAGAAAAAGATGCTCCCGCATTGGTGATACGGGCAAGTTTAAACCCGCCTTCACGGGCGATATTGAACTGGTTGATTCTCACTCCACGTTCATTGATGGCATATGGATCCAATGTCAGATTCCCGTGAATGCCCACCTTCTCAAGAACGTTTGTATTCATCGAAATGCCTATGTTGGAGAGTTTCATGGAATCCGCCATAAAATTATAACTTCCGGAGATGCTCAACTGGTCGATAAGTTTGACTTTCTTCGTACCCGTACCTGTGGTATCCTTAGGGTCGGCTACTTTGGCTTCCAAATTATTTCCGATAGAGAAAGAGAGCGAGGCACTCTGTCCTTTCGACGGAACAGAGTTCATTCCACCGGACCATTTGTTATACTCAAGTGATTTTGGAGTGCCGTTATTGTCAAGGTATGAATAGACCTGATACCCATTGATAGTGGTACCATGCTCCGGTCTCCACGAAACGGAAAGCGAAGGTGTAATGACATGCCTTACAGCCTTGAGTTTTCCGCCTCCTTTCGTAACGAAAGTCCCGTAGATTCTCGTACTTGCAGACATTCCGGCAGAAAAATCCTGAGTAATGCCGAAATCTCCGAACTGGTCTGTCCTGATATCTTCCACCTTATCAGTATCCGGATTATAGTATTTGCTGTTCGACTGGAAAAACCAGTTCATCCCATAATTGACGGACGGAGATATATTTATGTATTTGAAAAGAGTAATTGACGGAAGTCCTATGGTAAATCTATGGGACATTCCGCTTTGAAGCTTTCCGAGGAGATTAAAACCGGCCTCACTGGAAAAATCGCTCGTTTTGAAATTGATTTTGTTCTGCATCTGGGTATTGTAACTCAGAGCGAACTCTTCGTACCATTTCTGTTTCCCCACCCTTTCCTTCTTTTTGAAGGGATAGAAC
>JAZUEO010000082.1:0-7257 GCA_045640205.1 Candidatus Coprenecus sp.
GGCGTGGAAGGGATTTGACCTGAATCTCTCCTTCCAGGGTGTTGGTCACCAGAACGTAATGTTCAATACCGCGTGGATTCAGCCCATCAAGGAGCAGTGGGGCTCGGTTCCTTCACTGCTGCTTGGCAACTATTGGAGCCAGTATAACACCGAAGAGCAGAACCGTAAAATGAAATATCCCAAGATTACCTATACTAATACTACCAATACTTTCGCAGCATCCGATTATTGGATGTTCAACGGAGGATATTTCCGTATCAAGAACATTACACTGGGTTATTCTTTGCCCAGCAGACTCCTTAGCAAGGTATTCGTCAAGGGGTTGAGGGTTTATTTCAACGTCTCCGACCTTCCCGCTATCAGCAATTATCCCAAAGGCTGGGATCCTGAAATCGCTTGGAATGCCAGCTTTATCTCGACTTCTTTCGTATTCGGTATAAACGTTACTTTTGGACAGAATTAATATGAAAAAGCTTTTAACTTACATAATATGCATTTCCGCGGCACTGATGTCGTATTCATGTGTCAATTTGGACCTCAATCCGCTGTCCGAAGGCTCCAGCGAGACTTGGTATTCCAGCGAAGCGGAGATAGAAATGTCCCTGAATGATTTTTACAGGACTGATTTTTTCCCGATTCAGGGAGTGCTTTGGGCTGATGACATCGTCAGAAGAGGTGATGCCTACTGCCCGTTCATCGGTGCTATTACTGCGGAGAACTCCACAATAGCCACCAGATGGCAGAACTATTATAAAGGTATCGCGAGGGCTCTCCGTATTCTGAGCAATCTGGAAACCAAGGGTAAGGAATTCGGTATCTCCGATGCGAAAATGCAGCAGTATAAAGGTGAAGCCTATTTTTATCTTGGATTTGCCTATGGTATGATAGCATTCTATTGGGGTGATGCCATACTGGATAAGACCGGAATGACTCTTGATGAAGCCTATAATGCTTCCCGTTCGCCCAAGGCGGATGTTCTGGCATTCGCATACGAGTGTCTGGACAAGGCCGCTGCAAACCTTCCCCAGTCATATCCCGGTATTCAGCGTGCCACACAGGGCGCAGCCTATGGATTCAAGGCGAGAGTCGCCCTCTTCAACCATGACTATGCCATCGCGGCCGATGCGGCGAAGAAGTGTATGGACCTCAAGGTTTACAAGCTTCACGACAATTATGCCGATTTGTTCACCGCTTCCTGGTCGGATGAGTGGATTTTCTACTTCCGCGGCGACGTGGCGTTGAAAAAGTATTACTGGATGACAGCCGACAATGTTCAGGACTTCATTTCCCGTCTTTCCGGAGGTTGGGGTGGAGCGCGCGCTCCGGGTCTCGAACTGGTCTGCGCTTATCCCTGCATCGACGGCAAGCCCATCGACGAATCACCTTTGTATAATCCCAAGGATTTGTTTGAAAATCGTGACCCCAGAATGGCTATGACTATCCAGCCTTTCGCCACACCTTATTCGAAGTGTGTTCTGGACGGAACTTACAATCCCGACGATTATAATTATCTCGGCTATGAGTATTCACCTGACCCCACCAAACTTACTGTCAAGAGGATGTCTGACGGCGCTCAAGTCAAGAACAATGATTCGAAAGCCAATGCCGAGCACGCTTCATACAATGGATTCCTTTTCAGGAAGTCGATTGATGCATCGTGGACTGAGAATGGCTTCAAGGGTGCTCCCACTACATATCAGTATCTCAGATACGGTGACGTTCTGCTGATGTATGCCGAAGCGATGATAGAACAGAATAAGTGCACGCAAGAGGTTCTTGATGAAACCATCAACAAACTCCGTGAGAGAGCCTACAGCGGTACCGGAATACCTTATCCGAAAGTTTTGGCGGAAGGTTCCACTCAAGCGCAGCTGAGAACCATTCTCCGTACGGAGAGGTATATCGAGATGGCTGCTGAAGGACATCGTCTGGAAGACCTCTATCGCTGGAAAATAGCCGAAATAGTGTTCAACAGACCTATTTACTATCTCGACAGAGCGTGGGCAGGCGCCAACTGGGACGGTGACGAGAGCAAGGTGTCTGACGCTTACCGGAAGCTGATTCAGAACTGGAGGGATGGCAATTATCCTATCGGCGGTATTCCCGAAATAGATGAAAACGGTGTGGCCGACATCTCAGGAATGTGTGAAGCCGGATACGTAATCAAAGCCACTGAAAGGACTTTCGACAAGAACAGGGACTATCTGTGGCCGATTCCCGCATCTGACCGTCTGATTAACTCGAATCTGTCACAGAATCCGGGGTACTAATATAAGAAACTTATAAGATTCCAATAGATTCTAACAGAGGATGGCTATCCCAATAACCATCCTCTTTTAAAGTATATGAGTATGAATAATTTAAAATGGTTTTGGCTCGTGTCTTTGGGGCTTGTTCTCATCTCCTGTAGGGGAAGTGAAGGCACTTGGGCTGTGGATGACAGCGGTCACAAATGTTTCAGCGGCATTTATCCTCATTTGGCTTATTACAATTCGCAGGGAGAATGCGGCACCGGTGCTGTAGTCCCCTGGCAGGGTGATTTGTGGGTGGTGACCTATTCTCCTCACCAGCCATTCGGCTCGGATGACAAACTGTATCAGATTACTCCGGCTCTGGAAGAAATTATCCGCCCCGAGAGTATCGGCGGAACTCCTGCCAACAGAATGATTCACAAGGCAAGCAATCAGCTTTTCATAGGCCCCTACCTGATAGATTCCGAGAAAAATGTCAGAGTCATACCCTATAATGTAGCTCCGGGAAGACCTACAGGAGTGGCAGCACATCTGACGGATCCCGACAATCGTGTGCTTTATGCCTCGATGGAGGCCGGTTTCTATGATGTGGATATTCATTCACTGGAAGTAAAGGAACTTTACAAGGACGGGAACCAGAAACGCGAAGAGGGTTTTACAGGTGAATTGTGCACATTGTTTCCCGGATATCACGGGAAAGGTTTTTATTCAGGTCAGGGTGTAGCCATCTATTCAAATAACGGGGAAGAGGGCGAACTGGCTCAGAAACAGTTTGACATTCCTTCCGGTTGTCTGGCCGAATGGGACGGAAAGGACTGGTCAGTTGTCCGCAGAAATCAGTTTACTGAAATTACCGGTCCCGGTGGAATTTACGGAAATCCGAATCCGGCCACTGATCCTATCTGGGCATTGGGCTGGGACTACAAGTCAGTTATTCTGGCTGTCCGCGAGGCAGACAAGGGCTGGTCATACTACAGACTTCCCAAGGCGAGTTTTGCATATGACGGTGCTCACGGCTGGAATACCGAGTGGCCCAGAATACGTAATGTAGGCACCGATGATGCCCCTGAATATCTGATGACCATGCACGGAATGTTCTGGCATTTCCCCGAAACATTCTGTACTGCAAATTCCGCAGGCATCCGCCCAAGAGGTGCATATCTGAAAGTTATCGCTGATTTCGCGCTGTGGAACGGACGTCTCGTATTCGGATGTGATGACTCGGCTCAGAGCGAATTTCTGAATAAACGTAAGCAGAAAGGGAGCATAGGCGGTCCCGGACAGTCTAATTCGAATGTCTGGTTCGGCACTCCCGAAACTCCGGACAATGTGGGCCCCACCACTGCAGGCGGTTCCGTATGGCTGAAAGAGGCAGTCAAGGCAGGGGTTCCTTCCGACCCGTTCCTGTTTAACGGCTGGGATAACAGATGTGCCTGGGTGGCCAACCATTCCGCGGTTCCTGCTACCATATCTTTCCAGGTAGATAAGACCGGCAATGGTCAGTGGAGCGATTTCAAAACTGTGGAAGTGGGTGCGGAGAATTCCGTATTCGTGCCTTTTGCCGCTGCCGACGATGCAGTCTGGGTGCGCGCCGTTTGTGACAAGGATATCAATGCCGACCTGACATTCTCATTTGCGGAAAAGGAGACACGCACGACCGAACCCGACCCCATTTTCACCGGAATCTGTTCTATCGAAGACAAGTGTGATTCGAAGGGCAATATGTACGGTCTTCCTAATCAGCGTCGTGCCCTTGGTGTTCTGGCTCAAACAGAAGCGGGTGAACAATACTATGAAATAGATGGTGAAATGAACTTCGTTCCCAAACAGGACGAAGATATGGCAGATTACATCAAAGATAAATTCGCTGTTCCTCATAACGTGGTCGAGGTCGATGATGCTTCCGTTCTTATCGTCGATGCGAAGGGTCGCAGGTGGAGATTGCCCCTCGGCAATGAAAACCATCGTGATAAAATAGAGAATGCCGAACTCAGAATCTGCCGTGAGGTGGCTACAGAACGTGACCTTCTCTCCCTTTGCGGAACCTTCTATGAGCTTCCGGCTGAAAATGCTGACGGATATGCAAAGGTAAGACCGGTATGCTCTCATGAGTTCGCCATTTCCGACTATGCTTCATACAGGGGTATGCTTATGATTACAGGCATCGATCATTCCAAGGGTGCAGATAATTCTCACGTCGTTTATTCATCGGATGGTCAGGCGGCAGTCTGGGCCGGTGTTATCGATGATTTGTGGAAGATGGGCAAGCCTGTTGGACACGGCGGTCCCTGGATGAATTCGAATGTCAAGGCAGGCGTTCCTTCAGACCCGTTCCTGATAGGTTTCTATGATAAACGTGATATGACATTGTCGCACAAGTGCAAGGATACCGTTACCTTTACTGTCGAGGTCGATCCGACCGGAGACGGACAGTGGTTCCGTTACGCAGAGTTTATCGCCGCACCCGGTCAGACTGTGGAACACAGGTTCCCGAGCGCTTTCCAAGCCCGTTGGGTTCGCATCGTTACAGATAAGGATACGGAAGCTTCCGCTTGTTTCGAGTATAGATAGAATTCCTGAACTTTGAAAAAATAATACATTATGATACGTAGGTACATTATCCTTGCAGGGGTCTTGATTTTTGCCGCCTGCACACCACGGACGACGAAATACACCGGCGTTTATACCGGAAAAAATCTCGACCATATTTCCTTTCCTATGGGAGGCATCGGAGCGGGAATGATATGCGTTGAAGGGACCGGAAGTCTGGGAAGCGCATCGCTGTTTCACGAACCGGACATATTTAACGAGCCTGTCTCGTTCTCGGCCATTCATGTGGAAGGCTACGGGAACGGCTCTAAGGTGCTTGAGGGTAATGTACCTGATTACAAGATATTCGGGCGCAATGGGGGAGGCAACGGATACGGTTCCACCACCTGGGGTATGCCCCGCTTCGAGAATTGCAGCTTTACCGGACATTTCCCGTTCGCCGAGATAAAACTCGCGGACAGCGACCTGCCTCTGGATGTAAAGCTTCTCGCTTGGAGTCCGTTCATCCCTAATGACGAGGATGCATCCAGCCTGCCTGTCGCGTGCCTTGAATATAGTTTTACCAATACGTCATCGCAGAAACTCGAGACCATCTACACTTTCTCCACCCGGAATTTCCTTGACAAGTCCGCATTTACCCGTGGATATATCTGCAATATGGAGAACGGATTCATACTGAATACCGAAGCTCCTGAAGATATGCCATATCTGGAAGCCCACCTCGCGGTTTATACCGACAGGCCTGGCACTGTCGTGGACGGATGCTGGTTCCGGGGTGGATGGTTCGACCCGCTCACTATGGAATGGAATAAGGTGGCCGAAGGTATCATCAATGACAGGCCTGCTGAGAATTTTACGGAAGACCAATACGGAGCATCCCTCAGCGTGCCTGTCAGCATCGAGCCGGGAGCGACTGAGACAGTACGTCTCAACCTCGTATGGTATGTGCCTACAAGCAATGTGTCCCACTATGACAGCGAGATTAACGAGGGCTACACTCCTGCCAAATATGAGGCTTGGTACAGCCACAGGTTCGCTGACATCCGGGAAGTCGTGGCATTCTGGGACAAGAACTACACTTCTCTCAAGGAGCGCTCGAAACTCTTCTCGGACACCTTTTTCGCTTCCACACTCCCACCTGAGATTATTGATGCCGTAAGCGCAAACCTCTCTATCCTGAAATCCCCTACTGTGCTCCGCCAGCACGATGGCAGATTCTGCGGTTATGAAGGGACAGGGGATTCATGGGGTTCATGTCCGGGCACTACGACCCATGTCTGGAATTACGCTCAGTCAGTGCCTCACCTCTTCCCTAAGCTTGAAAGGTCCCTTCGCGAAACAGAATTCTTCGTATGTCAGAATGAAGAAGGACATCAGGTATTCCGTGTGGCGTTTCCTATCCGCCCGGCCAAGCATGACTTCCATGCAGCGGCAGACGGGCAGATGGGCGGCATCACCAAGGTATATCGCGAATGGAGGATATGCGGTGATGACGAGTGGCTCAAAGCCATCTTCCCTAAGGTAAAACAGAGTCTCGACTACTGCATACGCACCTGGGATCCTGACTATGATGGCTCTATGCGTGAGCCTCAACACAATACCTATGACATCGAGTTCTGGGGGGCCAACGGCATGATGATGTCATTCTACGCTTCCGCCCTCGACAGCTATTGCGCGATGGCCGACTACCTTGGAGAAGACTGCGCACAGTATAAAAAGCTCCTTGAAAAGTGCGTCGCTTATATGAAGGACAATCTCTGGAACGGAGAATATTTCTACCACAAGGTGGAATGGGAGGGACTGCAGGCCGGCAGCCCGCTGGAAGCGCAATCCTACAACAGCGCGTATAGTCCCGAAGCCCTCGAAATTCTGCAGAAGGAGGGTCCGAAGTATCAGTACGGTACCGGATGCCTTACCGACGGCGTGCTTGGATGCTGGATGTCTTTGGCCAGTGGCCGTCCTGATCCCATCGATAAGGAATATGTCAGGAGTCACCTCAATTCAGTTTACAAATACAACTTTACCGCCGACCTCTACGACCACGCCTGCACTCAGCGTCCGGGCTATGGGGGAAGGCACGATGCCGGAACCCTCATTTGTACTTGGCCTAAAGGCGGTAAACCGCAACTTCCCTTCGTTTACAGCGATGAAGTCTGGACGGGCATCGAGTATCAGGCCGCGGCTCACCTCATCTTCGAAGGCGAGGTTGAGAAAGGTCTGGAAATGGTACGTGCTGTCCGTGACCGCTATGACGGCTCTGTCCGCAACCCTTACAACGAGTATGAGTGCGGCAACTTTTATGCCCGGGCAATGTCAAGCTACAACCTCCTTCAGGCTCTCACAGGAGTACGCTATGACGCCGTGGAGAAGACTCTTTACATCAACCCGAGGATAAAGGGTGACTTCCGTACCTTCCTCAGCACCAACTTTGGCTATGCTTCGGTCGGTTTGAAGG